>NZ_JBEXUS010000027.1:0-87160 GCF_040614455.1 Nocardia sp. NPDC005978 | reverse complement strand
AGAAACCGGACCGGGCTCTTCACTCCCGCCCGAGCGGGCAGGTTACGTGTCCCGCATTCGACGACGGCCGGCGCCGGGTTGTTCGCCGCCGCCGAAACCCTCGTGCGCCGCACCGATCAGCGCCATCGCGATCGCGTCGCCGCGATCGGGCCGATGGGGTCGGGCACCCCGGTTCCCGACGACGGGCTGAGCAACGAGCCCGGCCTGTCCCCGCTCATCACCAGGGCGGGCCGGTTCTACGTCGCCGACGTGAACTCGCGCGCACCCCGCATCGATCCGGCCCAGTGGCGGCTGTCGATCACCGGCAAGGTCGCGCATCCGCTGCGGCTCTCGCTCGCCGATCTCGCCGATCAGGCCGTCGAATTCGACGCCGTCATGGTGTGCGTCCACAACGTGCCCGGTCAGGGCCGCGCGGGCAACGCCCGCTGGTTCGGCGTCCCGCTCGCCACGCTCTTCGACCACGCGGTCCCCGATGCGGGCGCGACCCGCCTGATCACCCGCGCCGTCGACGGCTACACGATCTCCCTGCCGCTGGACGAGCTGCGCAGCGGCGAACTGCCCGGCTACCTGGTCATCGGAATGAACGGCGAACCCCTGCCGCCCGAGCACGGCTTCCCGGCCCGCGTCTTCGTGCCCGGCCTCTACGGCCAGTACACCGGCGCGAAGTACCTCGCCGAACTGGAGTTCTCCGACGATTCGCACGTCGACTACTGGTGGAAGCGCGGCTGGACCAGGGAGACCCTGCGCGTCACCCCGCAGGCCCGCATCGACGTCACCGCCACCGCCGAACCCGGCTCGGGCAAGACGACCCTGGCGGGCGTGGCCTGGGCCCCGCCCCAGGGCGTCTCCCTGGTCGAGATCCGGGTCGGTGAAACAGATTGGCTCCCCGTCGAACTCGGCGCGGAGATCGCCCCCGCCGCCTGGCGGCGCTGGCGCACGGTGGTGGACCTGCCCCCGGGCACCCACGCGATCTCGGCCCGCGTCACCGGCCGCTCGGGCCAGGTCCAGAGCGGGGAGCCGGCGGCACCGTTCCCGGTGGGCCCCAGCGGCTTTCACACGGTGACCGTGACGGTCTGACCGAAGTCGTTGCGGCGCGGGATGGACGCCAGGGTGTCGCAGGCCGAACGCCTCCGGTCCCGTTCCCGGTGGGCCCCAGCGGTTTCCACACGGTGACCGTGACGGTCTGACCGAAGTCGTTGCGGTGTGGGATGGACGCCAGGGCGTCGCAGGCCGGACACCTCCGGCCCCCGGTAGCCGTGGCGGTGGACTCGGGAACGCTCCATCTGCCCGGCCGTTCGCATGAACGCGTGACAGGTGTCATGGGCGAAGCGTGACGGTCGTGAGCGGCGTCCGCGGCGGGCGTGGCCCAGGGTGGAGGGATGAGCGGTGACGGGCGGTGGTTCGCGAGGGCGGCGCGGTGGTTCGTGCCCGGCCGCCGGTTGCGCGCTGGGGTAGCGTCCCGCGATGTGCGGGACAGTGTGGCGACGCGGCGGCGGGTGGGATTGATCTTCGCCGCGGTGTGGGCGGTGTATCTGGTGGATCCGCTGCGGCGGGCGTGGAGCCTGGACGACCCGCTCGAGCGGGCGTACAGCCTGGGTGTGATCGTGGCCTTCGGGGTGTGTTTCGTGGGGGCCTACTGGTATCTGCTGCGCGGCTCGGGCGGGCGGGACGTGTGGATCGATCCGCACCCGCGCACGGTCGTCGTGCCGCTGGCACTGCTGTGCGCGCTGATGGCGGCGGCCGCGCCGACCCTGCACTCGGAGGTGCTCGGGCTCGCGATCTTCGTCGGCACGTTCATCGCCTTCGCCCTGCCGGTGCCCCGTGCGCTGGTGGCGCTGGCCGTCCTGATCCTGGCCACCACGGTGGTGCCCCAGCTGCTGGCGGGACAGCCGCCGGCCTACGCGACGATGTCCTCCATCGCCATGTCGGCGTTCGCGGTGGGCGGCATCCGCGAGGTCATCCGCCGCAACCAGCAGTTGAGCCTGGCCCGGAAACAGTTGACGGAGTTGGCGATCGCCGAGGAGCGCCTGCGGGTGGGCCGGGACGTGCACGACATCCTCGGCCACTCGCTGACCGTCATCACCGTGAAAACCGAACTGGCGCAGCGACTGCTGGACGTCGATCCGGAGCGGGCGCGCACCGAGCTGGCCGATGTCGAACGGCTCGCGCGCGAAGCCCTGTCGGGGGTGCGCAGCACGGTCGGCGGGCTGCGCGAGATCTCTCTGGAGGGTGAACTGGCCAACGCGCGAACCGCCTTGAGCGCGGCCGAGATCGAGGCGTCGCTCCCGGACTCCGACGAGCTGCCCGTCCGGCACAGCGTGGTCTTCGGCTGGGTGCTGCGGGAGGCCGTGACCAACGTCGTGCGGCACAGCGGCGCGCGGCACTGCACGGTGCGCGTCACCGGCGCCACCATCGAAATCAGCGATGACGGTGTGGGTTCCGGCGGCGAACCGCACTTCGGCTCCGGCCTGAGCGGCCTGCGCGAACGGGTGCGCGCGACCGGAGGCACCCTCACCGTCTCGAACCGTCCCGAAGGCGGATTGCGGGTGCTGGCCAGCTTTCCGGCGGGTCTGACGAAGGAACTGGAATGATCAAACTCTTGCTCGCCGACGATCAGGCGCTGGTGCGCGGGGCGCTCGCCGCCCTGCTCGGCCTCGAGCCGGATCTGGAGGTGGTGGCCGAGGTCGCGCGCGGCGACGAGGTCCTGGCCGCGGTGGAACGCACCGCACCCGACGTCGCCCTGCTGGACGTGGAAATGCCCGGCCTGGACGGCATCTCGGCCGCCGCCCGGCTGCACGCCGCCCACCCCGAGGTCCGCATCCTCATGGTCACCACGTTCGGCCGCCCCGGCTACCTGCGCCGCGCGATGGACGCGGGCGCGAGCGGCTTCGTCGTGAAGGACACTCCCGCCCGCGAACTCGCCGACGCGGTCCGCCGCGTCCACATGGGCCTGCGCGTGGTGGACCCCGCCCTGGCCACCGAAACCCTCACCGCTGGAACATCACCCCTGACCCCGCGTGAACGCGAGGTCCTCGCCGCCGCGGTGGACGGCGCGACGGCCGGGGTGATCGCCAAACAGCTGCACCTGTCCGAGGGCACGGTCCGCAACCACCTGTCCGCCGCGATCGGCAAGACCGGCACCACCACCCGCGCCGAAGCGATCCGCGCCGCCGAACGCCTCGGCTGGCTGTGACGATCTGATCGGCCGCGCCGGGCGAGGGCGCGAACAGCCGCGATGGTCCGGGCGTGCGAGCGGTCACGCCGCGGGCGGGTGGCTCCGCACCACCGCCCATATTCCGCTGCCCGGAGTCGCCGACGGCCGATGCGTGCCGGTCAGAACCGCCCGCCGCGGCTGATGCGGCGGGAGCCGTTCGACCCGCCGAAGGAACCGGGGCCGTAACCGCCGCCGCCCCCACCGCTACTGCGACCCCCGCCGCCGCGATAACCGGTGCCCATCCCGCGCAGCATCCCGTCGATGAGGATCCCGCTCAGCACCGCGCCGGTCTGGGAGTTCGAGCTCGGCTGGCGGGCCTGCCAGTCGCGCACCGCGGCCTGGGCGGTGTGCAGGGCGCTCGCGCCGAGCTCGGCCGCGCGCTGGGCCGCCTGCAGCGCCTGGGCCGGGTCGGTGGCCGAAAGCCGCTGCGCCTGTTCCAGATTGCGCTGTGCCTCGGCCAGCCGGGTGCGCGGTTCGGCGTCCACGCCACCGCGCCGGGTGCCGATGAAATCCGAGGCCGCGTTGATCTGACTGCGGGCCGCGGTGAGCGTCTGCTCGAGGCGGCGCCCGAGTTCCTCGGCCGCGAGCTTGCGATCGGTGGCGGCGGCGATCGCCCTGTCCAGTGCGGTATCCGCCGTCACCGCCGCGCGGAACGCGCCCAGCGGATTGCTCTCACCGTCCCGCACTGCCTGTTCCAGAGCGGAATTCGCGGCGCCCACCGCGCCGGTCAGTTCGACGCCGCCGTGCTGGGTCAGCCCGGCCGCCGCGGCCAGATCGCGCCGCAATTCCTCGATGATGCCGGGCAGTCCGCCGCGCGCCTGGTCGATATCGGTGGCCGCGGTATCGACCGCGTCCAGCAGCGCCCGCGCGGTGTCGAGCGCGGATTCGGCCCCGCGAATCGCCGCCACCGCCGCACCCTGTTCGCCGACCGGCCGGGCCACCGCCGCGCGCCCGTCGGCAATACCGCGCTCCGCGAATGCGATTCGCTCGCGCGCCATACTGACATTGTCGTGAATGGGCGCGAGCACCGAAGCCGGATGCGCCGCCGTCAATTCGCGCAGCGTCGCCTCGGAATTCGGTGTGCGCGTTGTCAGATCCACCACCGAGCGGGTCAGCGTATCCAGTCGTTCGCCGGCATTGATGAGCAGATTTCGCATGGCGTCGAATTCGGTGACCTTGGCGTCGAGTTCGCGATTGGCCCGCCCGCATCCGCCGATGATGTCGACCAGCATGGTGCGCTGCTGATCGGGCGTTTCCGGAATATCGTCGTCCAGCAGCTGGCGAATGGAGAACGCTTTGGCCAGCGCCTGTTGCGCGGCGGTCAGGGCCGCGGTGAACGGCGCGGTGGCCGTCGCCCCGAATTCATCGGTGGCCAGACGCAATTCCTCGGCACTCGTGCGCAAGGCGTCATCGGTGTCGACCAATACTTCCTTCGACCGCGCATCCAGCGTGTCGAGAGGCAACGCGCCGAGTGCCCGCGTGTCGGCCGGATCAATTTTTCGAGCGCCTTCCAACTCGGCTTTCCCGCGGCGCGCCTTGCGCCGGCGACCGAAGAACCACAGTGCCAGTACGACCAGTACGACGATCAGCACCAGCAGCAGAATGGTGCGCGGGCTCACGCCGCCGGAGGAGTTCATGGCCTCGGACAACCCGTTCGCCGCGGCCACCCCCGCCCCGGCCCAATCCCCGGCGCGCAACTTCGGCTCGACCTTGTCGATGAGCAGTTCGTCGAGATCCTTGTCGCTGACCGACGCGGGCGCCTGACCGGTGAACGCGTACGCCCGATCGTCGACCGCCACCGAAAGCAGCACGTCCCGATCCCCGAACCCCGAGGCCCGCGCGGTGCGCTCACCCCATTCGGGGGCGTCGAGCCCGTCGAAATCGTGCACGTACACGACCCACAGCCGCTCGTGGTCCTTCGTGTACAGCTCGTCGATCGCGGCCTGGAGTTCGGCGGTCTGCCCGCCGCGCAGCGCACCCGCCTTGTCGGTGACGTAGCCGGGCAGTCGCTCGGGCGGTTCGGCCGCGGCCGGAGCCGCACCGCCGCCCAGCACGGCCAGGCTCAGCAGGAATCCGGAGGCGAGCAGGGACAGCTGCTTCGATAGCCGCATGCCACGAATCTATCCGGCGGACGCGGGCCACGGAGATTCTTCCGTCCACCCGTGTCGGCTGCGATGACTACGATCGGTGGAGTGATCACGATCGATTCCCCCTACACGGGTCATGTCACCCCCGGTTCCAACCCGCAACAGCGGTCGGTGCCCGGTGCGCGCATCGTGAAGATGTCGGTCGGCGCCATGGACAACAACGTCTATCTGGTGCAGTGCGCGAACACCGGCGCCACGCTGCTCATCGATGCCGCGAACGAGGCCGAGCGCATTCTGGAGCTGCTCGACCAGGAGGCACCCGCCGGCGTGGCGCTGCTGGTCACCACGCACCAGCATCCGGACCACTGGTGGGCCCTGGCCGATGTGCACGCCAAATCCGGGATGCCCACCGCCGCTCACGAACTCGACGCCGCGGCGCTACCCGTCGCGCCCGAACGCCTACTCGCCGACGACGATCGCGTCACGATCGGCGACCTCGAACTGCGAGTCATCCACCTGAGCGGGCACACGCCCGGCTCGGTGGCGCTGGCGCTGACCGACGGTGACGGCCGCACCCACCTGTTCACCGGAGATTCGCTGTTCCCGGGCGGAGTCGGCAAGACCGGCTCGCCCGCGGAGTTCACCGCACTGCTCGGCGATGTGGAGTCGAAGCTGTTCGGCCGCTACCCGGACGACACCGTCGTGTATCCCGGGCACGGTGACGACACCACCCTCGGCGCGGAGCGAGACAGCTTGCCCGAGTGGCGGCGACGAGGTTGGTAAAGCTCCGGAATCGCATTCCCGAGCCCACTCCCATGGCGACTCAGCAGGAGGCGGACAAGTCCCGCGGCGGCCGTGCCGGGGGGATTCTGCGCTGGGCGCGGCGCATCGCGGTCGGGGCGCTGGTGATGGGTGCGCTGGTGATCGGCGGGACCGCCTTCCGGGTGTGGCAGGTGGCGCGAATCAGTGATCACACCCCGGCGGACGCCATCGTGGTGCTGGGCGCGGCCCAGTACGACGGGGTGCCCTCGACCGTGTTCGAGGCGCGCTTGGACCAGGCGTACAAGCTGTACTCCAAGGGTGTGGCACCGCTCATCGTCACCGTGGGCGGCAAGCAGGTCGGTGATCAGTACACCGAGGCGGCCTCGGGCAAGAACTATCTGAAATCGCGTGGCGTACCGGCGGATCGGATCCTGGCGGTGGAGACGGGCTCGGACACGCTGCAGAGCGTGGAGGCGGTGTCCACCGCGCTGCTGGCGCGCGACAAGTCCTCGGTGGTGCTGGTGAGCGATCCGTGGCATTCGCTGCGCACGCGCACCATGGCACGCGACGCCGGGCTGACCGCCTGGACCGCGCCGACCCGCACCGGTCCCGCCGTGTACACGCGAGAATCGCAGGCGCACGGCATAACTCGGGAGACCTTCGCTTTGCTGTGGTATCAGCTCTCGCACTATTCGGCCGACTTCACCTACACGGCGGATCAGTGATGAACGCGCGCATCGACTACGACCACATCTACACCGACGCCGATCGCGAGCGCCTGGTCCCCGAACGCGATCGCACCGCGGGCCTGAGCTGGTCGCCGACCCCGGCGCGGCGCAGCGAATTCGCCCGGGACAGAGCCCGGGTGCTGCATTCGGCGGCGCTGCGCCGGCTGGCGGACAAGACCCAGGTCATGGGCCCGCGCGACGGTGACACCCCGCGCACCCGGCTCACCCATTCGCTGGAGGTCGCCCAGATCGGGCGCAGTATCGCCGACGGCCTGGGCTGCGACCCGGATCTGGTGGATCTGGCCGGGCTCGCGCACGACATCGGGCATCCGCCGTACGGGCACAACGGCGAGAAGGCGCTGGACCAATTCGCGGACGCGCACGGCGGTTTCGAGGGCAACGCGCAGAACCTCCGCATCCTCACCCGGCTGGAACCCAAGGTGTTCGACGCCCGGGGACAGAGCTACGGGCTCAACCCGACCCGGGCCGCGCTCGACGCGGTCATCAAATATCCCTGGGGCAGAACGGGTCCCGGCACCAAGTTCGGGGCCTACGAGGTCGACATGGACAGGCTGAACTGGGTGCGCGAGGGTGCGCCCGGCCGGCGGCAGTGCCTGGAGTCGCAGGTCATGGACTGGGCCGACGACGTGGCCTACTCCGTGCACGACGTGGAGGACGGCGTCATCGTCGGGCGCATCGATCTGCGGTCGCTGGCCGACCCGATCGAACAGGCCGCACTGGCCGAACTCGGTGCGCGCCAGAACAAGTCGCTCGGGACCGAGGAACTGATCGCCGCCGCCCAGCGCCTGTCCGAACTGCCGGTGGTGATCGCGGCCGCGACCTACGACGGCTCGCTCATCGCCTCGGTGGGATTGAAGCGCATGACCAGCGATCTGGTGGGGCGCTTCGCCACCGCGGCGGTGGAGGCCACGCGGGCGGCCTGGGGCGGCCGCCAATTGTGCCGGTACACAGCGGATCTGGAGGTGCCGCGGATCGTGGCGGCCGAGGTCGCGGTACTCAAGACCATGGCGCTGCGCTACGTGCTGTCCGATCCGATCCATCAGGTGCGCCAGGCGGGGCAGCGGGAGCGGATCCTGATGGTCGCGCATCACCTGCTCGACGGCGCGCCGCGGGGGCTGGACCGTTTGCTGTTGCCGTGGTGGGAGGCGGCCAAGGACGACACCGCGCGGGTGCGGGTGGTGGTCGATCAGATCGCGTCCTACACCGAGAGCCGGTTGGAGCGGCTCGCGGCCGTGATTCCGTGAGAGTGACCGGTTCCGGCCGAATCCCGCCGAATGCCCGCCGTCGTCCCGGTCTGCTCGTGGCCGGGACCGCACCGGCGCCTGTGAGATTCCTTCCGCGAGCGCGCCGGTAGACCGCTCAGTCGTGCATGGCCAGGTAGTGCGCGATGCTCGTCTCCGGCGGCCCGTCCGCCACGACGCGCCCCGCGTCGAACACCAGCACCCGATCGAAATCGGTGAGCAGGTCCAGGTCGTGGGAGATCACCACCACCTGCTGCGGGAGCTCGCGCAGCAGCGCCGTCACCCGGCGCTTGTTGCGCAGGTCCAGCAGCGTCGTGGGCTCGTCGAAGATGACGTAGCGGGGCCGGACCGCCAGGACGGCCGCGATCGCCAGCAGTTGCTTCTGCCCGCCGCTGAGCAGATGCGCGGGGTGGTTCCGGAATTCGGTGAGCCCGTATTCGGCGAGCACCTCGGTAACCCGTTCGGCGATATCGGCTTTGGCGAGCCCGTGGTGTTTGAGCCCGAACGCGAGATCCTCGGCGACGGTCGGCATGACGATCTGCACGTCCGGGTCCTGGAACACGAAGCCCACGAGCTTGCGAACGGCTCGGCCCTGCTTGCGGGTATCGAGGCCGTCCACCCTGACCCTGCCCGCTGTGGGGACCTGCAGGCCGTTCAACAGCCGCGCGAAGGTGGACTTGCCCGACCCGTTGGAGCCGACGACGGCGATGCGGTCCTCGGTCAGGGTGAGATCGAGGCCGGCGAGCACCTCGCGCTCGCCGAAACGGTGGGCGACCCCCTCGAGTTCGATCACGCGCGGGCCGGGATCAAGGGATACGCCTTGCGCACCGCGATGGCGGCCAGCGAGCCGATGACGGTCTTCACGACGTCGCCGGGCAGGAAGGCGACCGAGGTGGTGATGGCCTTGGACAGCGGCAGGTCCGCGGCCACGGCCATCCACGGCACGCCGATGGCGTAGAGCACGACCGCGCCGCCGAGGAAGTTGATCGCCAGTGCGATGGGCAGGTTGTAGTGCTTCCACAGGCGTTCGGTGAGCAGACCGATCACCAGCGCGCCGATGGGGTAGGCGATGATGAATCCGCCGGTCGGTCCCATGACGACCGAGAGCCCGCCGCGACCGCCCGGCAACACCGGCAGGCCCGCGAACACCAGCACATCGAAGAGCAGGATCGCCAGCGCGCCACGCTTCGCGCCGAGGATCGAGCCGGCCAGAATCACACCCAGCGTCTGTGAGGTGAACGGCGCGAACGCGCCCGGCAACTGGATGAGCGGGAAGAACCCGAGTACCACCATGATTGCCGCGAACAGCGCTATCTGCGCCAAATCCCTACTACGCACCCGGGGAATCTTAGGGGTGCTAACGGGTGAACGGGGTGGCTACGTCTGGTCGATGGGATTCCAGCGAACTCCGGGCATCGAGGATCGGACTGATTCCGGCCCGGGGTCGCGGCCGGGATCAGTCCAGGCCGCGGGCGTCCAGGGCCTCACCGACCTGGTCGGCCATGCGCAGGGTGCGGATCAGCAGGGGGATCAGAAATACCGTGCTGCGCTCGATCCCGCGCGCCCGCTGGGCCGAGCGCACCAGCTCGGCCTGTTCGCGGATGACCGGGATGAAGCGGATCGTCATGGCCACGAGCAGGCCCACGCGTTCGGGCCGCACGCCGAGCGGGCGCAGCGGGCCGAGCAGGCGTTCGATGGTCTCGATGATCGCCGAGGTGCGGGTGGTCAGGGTCACGAGATTCGCGAGCAGGATCAGCGTCAGCAGGCGCAGGCCGACCAGGGCCGCGCTGTGCCCGTCGACGAACAGCCACTGCGCGAGCATGATCAGCGCGAGCACCGGCGCCGCACTCAGCGCCTGGCGCGCGGTGCTCGCCCACGGGATCCGCGCGAGGGCGTAGAGCCCCAGCGTCACCGCCAGCGCCACGCTCAGCCACGGTATCGACCGCACGAAGAACAGCCCGGTGCCCGCGACCGCCAGGACCAGCAGTTTCGCCCCGGCAGGGACGGCGTGCACCGGGGTCCGGGCGTCGTGGAACAGGCTGAGCACCGCTAGATCCTGGCATGCGGGGGAGAAGGCTTTCGGTCCGGTGTCCAGCCCGTGCGTCCGGGTCGAGCGTGTCGGGCGGTCGGGTCTAGACTCGCTGCCGTGGCCGGCCGACTTCCAGACCGCGATATCGCGGCGATTCGTGAACGTGTTCGGATCGAGGATGTGGTCGGTGAGTACGTCGCCCTGAAGCGGGCGGGTGCGGACTCGATGAAGGGCCTGTGCCCCTTCCACGACGAGAAGTCCCCGTCCTTCCACGTGCGGCCCAATCACGGCCATTTCCACTGCTTCGGCTGCGGTGAGGGCGGTGACGTCTTCGCCTTCCTGCAGAAGATCGAGCACGTCGGCTTCATCGAGGCCGTCGAGCAGATGGCCGACCGGCTCAACTACAAGATCAACTACGAGGGCGGCGGCACCTCGGTCCAGCGGGATCGCGGCACGCGCTCGCGCCTGGTCGCGGCCAACGCCGCCGCGCACGAGTTCTACATCGCGCAGCTCGGGACCCCCGAGGCCGAGACCGCCCGCGCGTACCTCACCGAGCGGAACTTCGACCACAACGCCGCGCACCAGTTCGGCTGCGGCTACGCCCCGAGCGGGTGGGACACGCTCACGAAACACCTGATGCGCAAGGGTTTCGAGTTCAAGGAGCTGGAAGCGGCGGGGTTGTCGCGGCAGGGCCAGCGCGGCCCGATGGACCGCTTCCACCGGCGGCTGCTGTGGCCCATCCGCAATCTCGGCGGTGACGTGATCGGCTTCGGCGCGCGGCGGCTGTACGACGACGACACCATGACGGCCAAGTACATCAACACCCCGGAAACGGTGCTGTACAAGAAGTCCCAGGTGCTGTTCGGGCTCGATCTGGCCAAGCGCGAGATCGCCAAGGGGCACCAGGCCGTGGTGGTCGAGGGCTACACCGATGTGATGGCCATGCACCTGTCCGGGGTGAAAACCGCTGTGGCGTCCTGCGGTACGGCCTTCGGCGACGAACACCTCGCGCTGCTGCGGCGCCTGCTCATGGACGACAACTTCTGGCGCGGCGAGATCATCTACACCTTCGACGGTGACGACGCCGGGCAGGCGGCGGCGCTCAAGGCGTTCAGCGGTGATCAGAAGCTGGCCGGGCAGACCTACATCGCCGTGGCCCCCGACGGGCTCGACCCGTGCGAGCTGCGCCAGCGCTCCGGCGACGGGTCGGTGCGCGATCTGGTCGCGCGCCGAGTCCCGCTGTACGAGTTCGTGATCCGCGGCCTGCTCGCCGAACACAACCTCGACACCCCCGAGGGGCAGGTCGACGCGCTGCGCCGGGGCGTGCCCGTGGTCGCGCAGATCAAGGACAACGCCCTGCGCAAGGCGTACGCGACCAAACTCGCGGGCTGGGTGGGCTGGGACGACATCCAGATGGTGGTGCGCCGGGTGGGCGACGAGGCCCGCAAGAACGCGCGCGGTGCGGCGAGCGGGGCCACCCCGCGCCGGGGCGTTCCGGAACGGGAAGCCGCACAGCCGGTTTCCGCGCCCGCCGCGGAGCGGCCGTCGCCCCGTGATCCGGCGCTCATGGTGCAGCGGCAGGCGCTGATCGCGGCCCTGCAGTACCCCGCGTTCGCCGGACCGGTGTTCGACTCCCTCGAGTCCGACGTCTTCACCCACCCGGCGTTCAAGGCCGTGCACGCCGCCATCGTCGAGGCGGGCGGCACGGCGGCCGGGCTGGGCGGTGCGGAATGGGTCGCGGCGGTCGCGGACAACACCGACGACCTCACCATGCGCGCCATAGTCTCGGAATTGGCCGGGGAACAGCTACCCGTGAAATCCGAGGCCGACATCCCGCGCCTGGTCACCGGCGTGCTGGCGCGGGTGCAGGAGTCCTGGGTGGGCCGCCAGATCGCGGAGCTGAAGTCCAAGCTGCAGCGCATCTCCTCCACCGAGCAGTCCGAGGCGTACTTCGCGCTGTTCGGTGATCTGGTGGCGCTGGAGCAGTACCGCAAGAGCCTGATGACCCAGGCGATGGGCAACTCCGAGGACTTCGCCGGGCGCTGAGCACTTCGCCGGGCGCTGTGCCCGGACACATCTCGCGCCCGGCACATTCGCAAATGTGCCGGGCGCGAGATGTTTTCGAGCTATCGACGCAGCTGGTCGTGCGGCACCATGATGGTGGTCCGCTCGTCCAGCGGAACCATGGGCTCCAGCTTGGGCCGCGTGCTCAACTTGTCCGACAACCGCTGCCGGCTCACCTGAACCAGCTTCCGTGTGACCGGACTCTCACTAATTGCGCGGGTGGTTTTACTGATCTGCTCATACCGGGCTCGCCCGGCCTTCGCGCCCAGCACATACCCGGCCGCGACGCCGATGATCAACCGCAGCATGTCGAGAAGCTCCTCCCGTAGGCCAGTCAGCGCCCCCCATCCTGCCTGACACCCCACCCCCCTGTCGATCCGCCCCCCACCGACATGTCCCCAGGTAGAGAGCCGATTTGGGAACTGAACAACCCATGCGCTAAAGTTTTCTCCGGTCGCCCGAGAGGGTGACCGGGACACAATCCCCTATAGCTCAATTGGCAGAGCAGCCGACTGTTAATCGGCAGGTTTCTGGTTCGAGTCCAGATGGGGGAGCGTAAATCAGGCCCCTGACCAGGCAAACTGGTCAGGGGCCTGATCCATTTCATCCGGTGGATTCGACCATTTCCAAGAAAACACCAAAAATTCAGCGCCGCAACGTTCGTCAGCTGGTCGCGGCGCCGAATATCTGCTCAGGCACCGCCGATGAGTTCGGTGCCTGCCGCGGTGACGCGATGTAGTGCCGCTCGGGTGATCCCTTGCGGGAATGCCCCAGCTCACCACTGGCCGCATGGTTTGATCAACTCGGTCTTGTAGAGACCGCTGATCATCTCGGCGAGGGCGTTGTCGTTTGAGGATCCGACAGGCCAACCTAGGGCTAATCTGTGGTAACAAAGTTGACCTGGCTTGCGGTTGGCTCTGGCTAGTTGTCCATCTCGGGATGCGCCTTCTCGATTTGGCTGTCGCTTCGACTTCGGGACACAGTCAGGTGAGTAAGGCTTGCAGGACAGCGTCGTTCTCTTGGAAGACCGCCCTGCCGGTTTCGGTAAGCGCCACTGCCAGCTCCGTCGGGAGCAAAGGCGGAAGAGCGTTCAGCGACACCGTTGACGGACAGGATCCGGCTTGTCGGACGACCTCCTCGTTCATCCCAACGATTCGCGCTCCATAGAGATCCCGGATCTGACCGGCAATGATCAGCCCGTCCCGGTCGAGGTCGCCCGAATACGACAAGGGCACTTCGCAATCGAGGGCTCGTTGGAGGAAAGCGTGATCGACGGCTCGTAGATGCCCACTGGTGCAGGCCAGCGGCTTGGTAAATCCAATTGCAAGAGCTGCTTCGAGGACCGATGGATTTTCAACCACAAGCAGCGGAGTTGCCTCGAGCTCCGGCGGATGGACAGTGAGGTCGTACAGGGTCAGCGGCAATGGCCCCCCGCCGAGCCGAAGGCGTTGGTCCACGATCCCGTTTCCCGACGCCTGTAGGTTGAGCACCAGCACGGACGAAGAGAGACGGTCGGCGAGAATGCCGACTCGGCCGAGTAGGCCACGCACCGCGTCGGGCCGGGTGGGTTCCGGCTCGTCGAGTAGTTCCGTAACTGCCTCCACCAGGCGCCGTCCAGTGAGGGTGTCCAGGTCGAAGGCGTGGGGATCGCCTGCACAGTCGTGCGCTAGCTTCGCCAAGGTCAGCGGCGCGGCCACCGATCCTCGTGAGGTGTCGATCGTGATCAGGGCGGCTTTGAGTCGTTGACATTGCAGAGCGATCGCCTCGATCTCGGAATCGGCGACTCCGCTGGCACAGATCCGGCGAGCCAATCGTGGAACCGCCGCCAGGTCGGATTCGACCTGAGCCCAGAGCTGTTCTCGCGCAGTGGCGCTGGCCGCGCGGACCAGCGCTCGGTTGACCAGTGGCCGACCTACCGCCAGCGTCGCGATCACCGGCAATTGCTCGGGGTCCAGACCAAAATGGTCGAGTAGTTCGCGCAAGGGCACCTGCGTTTGGTTGCCCGCGGTCGACACCGCCGAGTTCCCACGTCGGCGACGGGTACTCGTGTCAAGCCAGTTCCTCAGTACAGCCACACCACCGGCAGGCATGTTGGAAACGGTGATCGTCGCGATCCGTGCTGGTTTGCTTCCTGCACAAAGTCGTTCGTGAACCGCCTCCCACAGCGGGAGCAGATCCGCGTCATCGGCGAGCTCTCGGATGGTGCGCGGCATTTGTGGCTCCGTCACGACAATTCCGCGGTATTCCCGATGCCTTCGGCGATCAGCACTGGCTGACCCGAACCGGTCCAGAGCCAGGGCATCACGACCCGCACATCACCCGAGTGAGTCACTTGAGCGATCATGACCCGTTCAGCCTCGGCCTTGAGCATGGCGCTCATCTCCGGCGCGGTCGAGAGAACATCGAAGTTCCATTTTCGAAGCAGCGCCAGCAACTTTCGGACGTTCTGCGGGTCGAACGCGGCGTTCATCTCGTCGACGAACAACAGCCGCGGGCCTTGGTAGTCCGGTATTCCGTACATCGACCAGGCGGCTGCCAACAACGGAAGCATTGTCGCCAACCGCATTTCACCAGTGCTGAACGAGGCGAGCGGGTTCGTCCGCGCTGTCAGCGGTCGGAATACCTCGGTCGCACCGTCGCCGAACGAGGCATGGGTGACCTTGATGTCCCACTCGTGCCAGACCCGGTAGTCGAAGGTGTGCGCGACGCGGGCCTCCCAGGTGTCTCCGGTCGCGTCTTCGAGCCGCTGGCGTAGCACGTCGTACATTTGCTGGAACGTTTCATCCGACGGCAATGCACTGACCAGCTCGATCATCTTCTGAGCGTCGGGATCGGACTTGACTTTCCAGTCGACTTCGACGCCTACTCGAGCTACACCTGTGCGCACGCCGGCGAGCGTGGCGCGGATCTGCCGGACCAGTTCTTGCGCGGCGGCCCGACGGGTTGCGATCTCTCGGCGCAACGCCGTGAACATACTCGTCTTGAGCGTGTTCTTCACGTCGTCTCGCAGGTCGCGCTGCAGCTGCTCGGCGGTTTGCTGCAGCGTCATGACCGTCTCGTGCAGGTCTTCGCCGATCAAGGCGTCCGGGGCGGCGACGACCGCCCTCCGCCAATCGGTTCCCAGGATGGTCTGCAGCGTCACCTGCCGGTCGAATCGGACCAGCTCGGTGCTGGTCTTCTTGGTTTCGGCCTCCAATCGGACGCGCCGATTCTCGAGCAGCTTGGCGAGTTCGTCACGGGGGTAGGCGCGTGGCTCGGCCGCCAGCATGCTCGTGCCCCACGCCAGGGCCGCAGTGAGATTGGTCGGTCGCCCGGCCGCGTCGACGGGGATGTCGTCATCGACGGTCGCGATGTGCTCGTCGACGAGCCGATTCATCTGCCGCAGGCATCGCTCGCGCCCCAGTTCTGCCTGTTCACGTTGTGGCGCAATGTTTTCGAGGGTGCTGCGCGCACCCGCCGCCGCCACTTCGGCTCGATGGATTTCGTCGCGGACTTCTTCGGCATGCGTTTGCGCGTTCTCATAAGCTGTCGTCGACTCTGTAAGTGCGTGGCGCAGCTGCTCGTACGCGGCACCGTGAAGCTCGCGCATCTGGGCTACGGTTGCGGCTTCGGACAGCGCCTTCGCTCGCGCATTGGTCGCTTCCTCCGACTGCCTGTCGGCGCGTTGGTGCAGCTTGAGCGACGCGGCGGTCGATGTACGTGCTCGGGCACACAGGTTCAGCGCTCGGTCGATGCAGCGCTGCCAGGTGTGTACCTGCTCGAAAAGCTGCGTAAGTGAGCTTGAGAAGTTCTTCAACGCGGCGCGGTCCGTCGGCAGCATCCGGCCCTCTCCCAGGTCCACCGCCCGGTTCAAAGCCAGCAGCGTCTGCCTCGACTTGGCCTGTGCTCTACGAAGCCGTTCTGTGGTGGTGACGACCTGGGTTCGAGCGGTGGTCAACTGTTGGGCGGCATCGTCCTCTTCGGCAATGGCGTCGAATAAGGCCTCCAGCGATGGGAACCTGCGCTGATCGTCGTCTGTGCGGATTTGTGCCGTTGCCGCGTCCTCAAGCCGTGCTGCGGCCAGGACCGCGAATTCGGTTGCTTCCTCGGCTTTCTCGGCTGCGTTGGCCGCCGAGTCTTCGGCCTGCTGTGCCAGTGCACGCGCGGTGTCGACTTCGTTGCCTACGGCAGCGAGGGAGTAGGCGCGGGCGCGTTGCGCGGCAGCCAAGGTGTCGCGGACGGAACGCAAATCGGCGTCTGCGCGTGAATGGCGTTCGGCGGCTTCGTGATCAGCGGTGTGTGCGGCGCCCTGCGCCGTGCGCGCGTTCGAGCGAGCGGCCTTCCAAGGCGCTGACGAGGGTAACGATTCCTGCTCGGCATTCGCCTCGGCTATCGCGTCCTGGCATCGCTGCCGTTCGAGCAGGGCGGATTCGAGTTCGGCGGTGAATCCTTCGAGCCGGGTTTCGAGATCGGCGATCCGTTCCGCGCGAGCTCGTTCTCGTGCTGTTGTCCCGATGTAGCGACAGGTGTAGTTGGTCGGCGCGGCTGCGGTCAGCACGCCGGACCTAACAGTGGTGCCTTCCACAGAATCGACGAAGGAGATGCTGCGTAGCACTGACACTGTCAATGCCGGGTCGATCGGGCTGTCGGGTTCGACGGTGAGCAGATCGGCGAGGTTGGGTCCGTGAACGGGTGGGTTGCCCGTTAGAACGGTGTCGCCGACGCGTGCCCGGCCGTCTGCGGTGACGACGGCGTCCAGGATCCCGGACACCAGAAGTGCACCCTCGCAACGGTTTCGGAGGTCAGCGGGGATATCGTCATGGAAGTTGATCAGCGACCACAGCGGACTGCCATCCGAACGGGTCCGCCAGTTTGGGGCCGTCGGCGGAAGCGGCGCTCGCCTGGCGTCGAGGAGCTCCGCGCTCGTCTCGTCGACGCGTTCTCGGCACTGGTCCACGTCGTGATCGGCCTCGGCGAGCTGACGGTTCAATCGGGCGACAGCGGTTTGGGCTGCCTCGGCCATCGCCGCGTGTAAGGGTCCGTCGTCGTAGTCGGCGAGCACCAACAGCAATCGATCGGCGACAGCTACCGGGGGCGCGGTGCGATCGAGCCGACCCTCGCTTGCCTGGGTTCTGGCCGCGCTCAGCTCGGTGAGCATCTCTTGTGGATCGATAGTGGGCAGTTGCGACCTGATCGTCCAGTCGCCACCCAGGTGCTGCAGGCCGGATCGCCAATTCCGGACACCGTCTGACCAGTCGACGAGCGCTCGCAATGCGTCCTCTGTACGGTCGATTTGCTCGACGATCGCCATATGCCGGTGCTCCCGGGCGGCGTCGACCAGACGGTCGTGTTCCAGCTCAGCCTGGCGTTCGGTGCGGGCCTCGGACTCGTCGGCGATGAGGTTCTGCCGACAGTGCTCGTCGTAACGAGTCTTCAACTCCACGACAGCGTCGGCAGCTTTGTGGGCAGCCGTCTTCTGATCCGAGGCGAATGCTGTGGCCTGGTTCGCGGCGTCATCGGCAGCGGTTTTGCGAACGCGGTGACCGGGGACGTCGAGCCGATCCCGAATTGCACCGGCCTGCTGGTCGAGCCACGCCGTGAGCCGCGCCGGATCGACCCGGCCCTCGATCGGGTCCGGTTCGAGCAGAGCGTCAGGTACCGGCGGAAAGAATTCGGTGGTTTGCTGCCATGCGGTGATCGCGGTGTCGAGTTGCTGCTCGATCGTGCTGCGCGCCGCGACGCATTCGGACAGTGCGGCGTCGCGTCGATCGGCTTCATCCTGCGCGGCGCGGTGCTCGTCGGCGGCGTCGGTCGCAGTCCGATTCGCCGCACCTAGTGCGCCGAGCGCGCCGCTGACCTCTTCGACCTGGCCTCGACGCATACGAACCCATTCCAAGGGGGTGGTGGCGATTTCGTCGACCGGAATGTCGCTCGATGCCACGGCATCCGGATCGAGCTGGTCAGGACGGGCCAGCTCCTCGGCGGTCGATACGAGTCTTGTCAGAACGCTCTCAGCAGCGATTGCGCCGCCGGTCCGGGACAACTCTTGCACCGCCTTCGTCAAGCTCTGTTGCGCTGCGACGGCGTCCCGATTGGCCTGCGCCGCAGTCGCACTCGCGGCGACCGCGTCGCTTCGTCCTTGCTCTGCTCGCTCCTCAGCGGACGCTGCGGAGGTGTCCAGGTCCTTGGCACGCTGTTCGAGGTGGGGGAGTTCGGCGCCGGCGTGGTCACGCAAGGCCGTCTCGGCGGCACGAACTTCGCCCTCGAGCCGGGAAACCTCGAATTTGGCCTGCTTCAAGGCCTCTTGTTGTTGCTCGATAATCGATACGGCGTCACCGAGTTCTTTTTCCGCGGTTCGCTCGGAACGGGTGAGGTTGTCGAAATCGGTGTTCGCCGACCGCAATGCCGCGGCGACGGTTAATGCGACCGCCCTCCGGTACAGCTCGTACACCCGGTCGGTTGCGGCGAGCTTCTTCGCTTGCTCCGTCGTATCGGCCAGTTGACTCTCCAGGGTGGCGATTCGTTGCATCGCCGTGGCGATTTCGCGCATCTTTCCCTGGTCGAGTGCGGGCAAGGCACCGGTGAGCACATCGAGCATCTCGCGTGCGGAGATCTTCTCCGCGGTCCGGACGCTGCGTAACGTGCGCAGGACACTGAGCAGCGCGTCGTACTGGAGTTCGTCGAGCGGTGCGAACAGTCGCGTGCGTACCGCCGTGCGGTATCCCGACTCGGCACCGATCGAACTCAGGTGCGCGGCCGCTTTCGGCCGGAGACGCTGTGCGTCGGTGAAGAGTTCGCCACCGCGGTCGGCGAGTTGCTCAGCCAGGCGGTCGATGGACACCACGTTGCGGTCGATCTGGAGGGTGAGTTCATCGCCGACTCTGGCCGGGGCCAGGAAGAACGCGCGCAGCAACGATTGCCCGGACGAGCGGAGCCACAGGCCCGTCGTCACATACTCGGTCGCACCAGTGACGGGATCTGTTCGGCCGTATTCGAGCCACCACACCCCCGTCTTGTCGTCCTTGTCGCGATTATCGGTATGCCGACTCATCAGGGTCCCCGCCGCACGGCCGGAGACGCTGAGTGCGGTTTGCGAGGTGTCGCCATCGAGCAGGACGGTGACCAGCTGGGAAGCGGTCAAGGATTTGCCCGAGCCATTGCGGCCGATGAACGCGAGCCAGCCGTCGGCGAACTGGAACTCCTCGTCGGTCCATTTCCAGCTGTTGAGCACCCCGGCACGGGTGGGCTGCCAGCGGCCGGTGACCCCGGGAATCCCGTAAACGGGTGAGTCCGTGGCGGTTTCGGCGCGAAACATATCCGTGGACATTCAGTGCGCTCCTTCGGAATTGTCGAACAGCAACAGCGGGGCCGGGGCGACGGTCTTGCCGGTCAGCTCCTCGCTCGAGTCCGGGGAGTGGGCGTTGAGCTTGATTCGCCACATCCGCACCGCGGGGGTGGGCAGCCAACGGCTTTCGTTGTCGTTGTCACCCTCGGACGTGCCGTCGATCGGTGCGACTCGAATCAGGAATCCCGCATCGGCCAGCTCGCCCGCGGCGGCCTCCGCCAGCAGGGACAGCTGGGCGTACGCCGCTGCCCACCGCGGTACCCGAACCCGCACTTGCTCGAACAGCCGCACCGCCTCGCCGATCTCAATGGGTCGTTCGTGCCCGTCGTCGGTCAGCGCGCGGCGCGAAAGGTACTCGAGCAGTGCCAGAGCGGCCTGCCGTTCATTGCGCCGCCCGGTCGGAAAGTCCAGCGCGCTGCCGAGCCCGGAGGGATCGGTGACCTGCCACCAGTCGCGCCGGACAACACCTACCAATCCAAGCGCGTGCAGCACGTTGAGTGCGCGATTGCGGCCGGGCGAGGTTTGCAGGTAGTCGTCGCAGCGCGGGTCTGTTCCCGGGTCGTCGACCAGTCGCCGGATCGCCTGCTGACGTCTGTGGGTCGTGTCGTCGCGTCCACCCCGGCCGTCCGGTGTCGGAAGGGACGGGTCTATTGACGGGGGCTCGGAGTCGACGTCAGCGGTGTCAGCGGTCAGGGCCATGGCGTGCTGCTGCGGCGGGAGCTGCGACAGTTTGAGCAACGAGGGTGAGAGCGAGGAGAACTTCGCCGCCAGCCGGTCCCTCGACGCCGCGACGACTCCGTCGCCGGTGCCGTCCGCAGCGGCCTGATCCAAACCTCCTTCGACGCTGACCGTTCCATCGGCCTCGAGCAGCCGAAGGGCGTCGACCAGGCTCTGCCGATTGGCATGCGCTTCCCGTTTGGACACACCATCGCCAGGCACCACCGCGAACTGCGGCAGCAGACCCTGCTCGCTGTCGGCCGCGCACACCTGCGCCACCGCCTGCAACAGGTCGTTCAACGTCATCCGCGGTCGGCGCCACAGCTGTTCGCAGACCAGGGCGGCCACGATCAACACGAGGCGGGGCGCCACGGTCTGACCCCGGCCCGATCGGCGCAGTCGCGGTCCGCGCTCGCCGGGCACGTCGTGCCTGCGTTTGTGCAACCGGACCATGTCGGCCGGTTCGTAGACGTCCAGAGTCCACCCGAGTTCGGCGGCGAAGAACCTCGTCAGCTCGCCGCGTCCACGAACCGCGGCCCGATACAACTCGGGTTCGCGTTCGGCCAGCAATCGGGCCTGAGCGATCAGTCGGCGCGCCGGCTCGGCGAGGTCGGGATCGAGCAGCGCGTCCTGTCTCATGCGACACCTGCATTCGCGGTCGATGTCGAGTCGGCCTGCACTGTCGGAGCGGGAAGCTCCGCCTCTGCGGACACTACGGTCACCCGAAGGTGGGGCGCGCTCAGCTCGCCTTCGTCCAGTGGCACTACCACTCGCTCATGACGGTCGATGATCCGGACGCCGATGAGTACACCTGCTTCGTAGGCCTCGACTTGTCCGATTCCGGTGGCGGGGTCGATCATGTCCAGTGCTAGTTGCAGCGCGTCGAACAACACAGCGGCGGTCTCCCCGTCGAGTCCCGCGAAGTGGTCGAGTCCGACCTCGCCCGGGGTCAGCAACGCCGCCGCGCAGCGGCGTCGGTGCCGGGCTTGGGCCCGCGCCTGCATGAGAGCTCGCTCACGCTCGGCCGTGGCGTCGGCGACTTTCCTCGGTCGGCCACCGACGGAACCGTGCCGCTCGTGCTCACGCAGTGTCAACTCCACCGTGAACGGCACCTGGCCGGCTGCCGCTGTTGTGGCATGGTCGACGTTCTCCTGCGCCGGGCCCGCGACCACATGCCACGCGGGCCAGTCGCCAAACGCGGCCGCGTATACCTGCTGAGCGCTCTCGTTATCTATCTGCTGATGTAGCGATTGAGCGATGGTCCGGAAGTCGACCGACAGGTCCGACCCGCGCAGCCGCGCGTTGTAGCGGCGATCGACCGCGTTGAGCAGCGTGTTCACCGCACCGTATGCCGACTCGATGAGCCTGGGCACGCTGCCCTCCGGCACGAACCACGCTTCCAACGCCGACAACAGCGACACCCGATCGGTGACCCAACGCTGCTGTGTGTGCGGCTCGAGCAGTCCCGCATGCGTGACTGCGCACTGCACGACATGCTGGTGACCGGCCAGCCGTAGCTCGGTGAGCGCCGCGTCGACCCGTACCAGGCCGCGGTCGTACTCTCGCGCGAACTGCCTCAGCGCCTCGACCACCCGGTCTCGGTTGCCGTCGAAGACCTCGTCCTTGGTGACATCGGACTGCACCAGCTGACCGAGCGCATCGTAGAAGTCGGCTGTCACCCTTTGCAACTCGGCGATGCGCGTTCCGACATTGCTCAGGTCCGCATCAAGGAGACCATGCGAAGCCGGATCCTGGACGTGCTCCAACAGTGTTCGCAAGGTTTGCTCGACACTGTCGAGGAGTCGGCTCGGCAACTGCAACGCCCGGTCTGCCGAGGAGACCGCATTTCGCACCGCGGCGACGACAGCACGTCCTCGACGAGTCAGCGCCCAAGCCTCCTGCCTCCCGAGGACGCCGTGGTAATTGCGAACAGGAGCCGCGAAATCTCGGAACGGCTCAGCCAGACCCCATTTGGCGAGCTGGTCCAGCAATGCTCTGAGATCGGCTTCGGAGATCGGATCGTGAAAACCGACGGCCCGCAGCCGCTCTGTGATCTCGGCGAGGGTCGATCGGGGTCCGCGAGTGCTCAGTTCCTCTAGGGCTGCCAGCAGTGCCGAGTAGCGTTCTCGATACGGCTCCTCGGGTATCGCGAAGGCCGCCCAGTCGCCGGGAACCACACTGCGCCACCACTCCGGCGATTCGCTCAGTTCGCCGCGACCGCAGCCACCTTTTTCAGTCATCCGGTTTCCTCCCCGCCCCAATTCAACACCGGCAGTTACCAATACGGTGTCAAGCGCTTGGCTGGCCGCCATCGTTACGCCAGATCCTGCAGACCGCTGGCGAGGTCGGCGTGGATGAGCTCGTCGCGTTCGGTCGCCGTCAGCCAGCGTGCCGTCGACCCGGTGGGCTCACGTTCGACCCACAAGACGTCGTCGACGGCTTCGGCGACGGCGTGCAGGTGGCTGATCACCATGACGAGGCGGTCGTTGCCCGCCCTAGCGCGCAGCACATCCAGCGCCGCCTCGAGCGCGGCCCGGTCCAGGGTCGCGAATCCTTCGTCGAGGAACAGTGAACCGAGGCGCGGACCGCTGTAGGAGTGCAGCTCGGCCAGTGCCAGCGCGAGCGCGAGCGAGGCGAGAAACTTCTCGCCGCCGGATAGCCGGTTGGCGTGGTGGACGACGCCGGAGCCACGGCTGACGATTTCGAAATTGTCGGCGAAGCCGAACGTCTCGTCGGTCAACTGGCCCAGCAGTTCGCTGGCGATCCCCAGGAGCGCGCGGGTGCTCCAGGCGGTGAGGTGGCCGAGGAATCTGGCCTCGACCAGTTCGCGACGCAGCACCTCGAGTGCTTCGAGGCGGGCGCGTCCGGCGGTGATAGCGAAGTCGAGATCGGCGGCGGGCCGCACCTGCTGTTGCGCTGTGCGCTGTTCGGTGCGCCAGTGCTCGGCCTCTTTGCCGGCCTTAGTCTTCGCCTCCACCAACGGGTGCAACGCATTCGGTTCCATCAGGTCGGCGCGATCGTCGAAGCCGTCGACGTCGGCGAGCGCGGCGGACTGTTCGGTGAGACGGGCGACTGCGGTATCCGCGTGGAACCCGTAGGCGATATGGGCGTCGATGAGCTCGGCGTCGAGAGCGGAGGTGACCTCTGTCAACTCGGCTGCGAATTCCCGGATCTCGGTGATTCCCGACCGCCCGGGGGGCTCGGGGACGCGGTGGCGAATACCAGAGTCGAGGTAGGTGATGGCGTTGTCGGCGGCGTGCGCCCATCCATCGAGAGCTTCTCGCAGCTTGGTCAGCGGTGTCTGCACCTGCGTGTGCGTCTCGCGGTCAAGAGCATTCCGGGCGGTGAGGACCGCGGTGTTCTCCGCTCGCGCAGCCTCTCGGGCTTCGGAGATTCCTCGAACCTCCGAGAGTCGATCGGCGACCGCCGCAGCCGCCGCGGTCACATCGTCGAGCCCGATCTCGACCACCTCGTCGGGCATTAGCGCCCGGATCCTGTCGGGTAGAGCACGAATCTGGGTTTCGGTGACGGCCACGGCTTTTGCCAGTCGCTGCGACGCGTCCCGGGTCGCTCGCTTGTCCTCCTGATTGGTGTCCTCGCGTACGCCCAGCGTCTTGCGATCGGCCTCGATCCTCGCGGTATGGTCGAGGGCTTCGGCATGCCGTCGTCCGACGTAGTCAGCAGCGGCTTGTTCGCAGGTGGTGATCGCCGACAGCAGTGGGCTGGTGATCGTTTCGAGTTCGGCGCCGGGCTCATCGGTGTGCTCGGCCGAGGCGGTCATGGCGGCGGTCAGTGCCACCCAGGCGGTTTCGGTGTCGAAGGATCCGCCTACCCGCGCGGCCAAGGCGGCGAGATCCGCGAAATCCTGTTGTACCGCGTCGCTGACCTTCTGTGCCTCCAGGTGCGCCGTTCGAACGGTGTCCGCGTGTTTGGGCACGGCGGCTTCGGACAGCGTGACCGAGGCTCGGGCTTGGGCGAGTTCGGCCGCGATTTTCTCGTGCGCGGTCTTTGCTTGGCGCAGCAGCGTTTTCGCGCCACGCGCCTCGGCGGCGGTTGCCTCGAATGCTGGTTCGAAGGTGGCTGGCAGGTGTTGGTGGCATACCGGGCAGTCGTCTCCGGGACTCAGATCGGCGGCGATTGCGGCGGCCTGGTCGCGTAGTTTCAGCGCATCCAGTTTCGCCTCGACGGTCGCAATCCCCTCGGCGGCGGAATCGTTTTTCCGCTTGAGGTCGCCGACCGTCTGAATTTGGACGGTGTGCGTGTCGACGGCTGTGCGGTGGGCCCGAGCGGTTTCAGCGGTGCGTCGGGCGGCCGTCGTCGCTGCGGTGACGCGGGTGCGGGTGGTGGAAGCGTGGGCGCGGAGATCTGCGGCCAGGCTCTCGGCGGCGTGCGCGGCGTCGATGAGAGGCTGGGCCTGCACTGCACGATGAGCCAGTTCCGTATGGGCGGCCGTGATCTGCTCGGCGTCGGCCTCGAGCTGTGCGGTACGGTCGGCGATCCGCTGGCGTTCGCCGCGGTGCTCCGCGGTGCGTGTCGCGAGGTTGTCGAGGATCGCGGCGGCCTTGTTGAGCGTGTCCTGGCTTTCACCACCGGACTCGATGGCCGCGATTTGCGCGGCCAGGTTCGTCTCCGTCTTCGCGGCCGTCGCAGCACGTAGGTCCAGGGCCGCTCGTTGTGTGGCGATTCGAGCGGCGACGGGTTCGAGGGCGTCCAGGGCCTCGGTCGCTTCCCGCACCGTCCGCTCGGCGAGCCTATCGGCCGCGGCGGTTGCCGAATCCGCGCGGAAGCGCGCCGAGGAGATCTCTTCACGCAATTTCGTGATGACATCGATCGCGGTGTTCAGGCGCGCGCCGCTCGCTTCGGCGGCGGCGGCCGCGGTACCGGCATCGGCGGCGGTTCGGGCCGGATCACCATGCATCGCTTGCCGTTTGATCTCAGCCTGTCCGATCAGCCCGGTGAGCCGCGCGGAGTGGTCGGCGGCGATCTGGCGGACGTCGGCCAGGGAATCGGTGCCGAACAGTTCACGAAGTCGGGTCGTACGCTCCTTGGTCGGGGCGACGAGCAGCTTGTCGAATCTGCCTTGGGGTAGTAGCCCGACGCGCAGGAAGGTCTCATAACCCATCTGCAGTACGGTTTTCAGGCGCGCGCCGACGGGCCCGACGCCATCGAGTTCCTCACCGGTATCCAGGTTGATCAGATGGTTCCGTCCGCCATTGCTGTTGGTGGCGTGCATCGTTCGGTGCACCTGCCAGCGGTGTCCGTCGTGCAGGAATACGAGTTCGACGCTCATGGCATCGGCGTTGTCGGCGATGAGTTGGCGCGGTTCGCTGGCGTCCCAGGCACTCTTGCGGAACAAGGCGAAGGTGATGGCGTCCAGCAGACTGCTCTTGCCGGCGCCGGTGTCGCCGAGCGCGGCGGCCAGACCTTTACCGGTGAAGTCGATGGTGACCGGCTTGGGGTAGCTGCGGAATCCATTCAGCGACAGTGTAATTGGTTTCATCGCTGAGCCTCCGATCCGATGGTCTCGGCGTTGACCAGCAGCCCGGTGTGATCGACCTCGTCGAGGCCGTGCCCCGCGATGGCGGCGGTCAGTAGCGTTTCCTCACAGCAGGGCGTTGGGTCGGTTGGATCCGGTTCGGCCTGTAGGTGAACGAGGGTGGCCATGACTCGGTCCAGCGTGCGTCCGGTGACTTTGCGGTCGGCCAAGTAGTCGTGCAGCAGGTACTCCACGCTGGGCAGTTCGTCGGTCGAGGCCGCGCGGTCCAGCACGCGGCTCACCGCGCCCGGCCGGTGCTCCTCGATATCGATGATCGTCGCCCTGGGCAGCAGGGCCGCAAGGGTTTCCGGCAGCGACGGGGTGGGTTCGGCGACGTCGACCACTGCCTTCACCCAGGCGTCACCGATACGTCCCGCGCGCTGCGTGATCTCCTGCAATGTTCCTACGAGCTTGACGAGGCGGCGACCGGAAGTCAGCGGCACGACTTCGATGCGCGGATCGCGTCCAGGAGCGATCTCGGCGAGCACCACGCTCTTGATGTCGCGGGTCTCGCCGAAGTCCATCTGCAGGGGGCTTCCGGCGTAGTGAGCGGGGAAGCCGATGCTGTCGAGGCGCTGGGGCTTGTGGATGTGTCCGAGTGCGCCGTAGTCGACCGGTGGCAGTCCGGCGGCGGCGACGGCGTAGTCGGTCTGGAGGGAGATCGACCGCTCCGAATAGGACGGGGCGGCCCCCTCGACGAACAGGTGCGCGGCGAACACCAAGATGTCGCGCGGGCCGCGTCCAGCCGCCAGCCGGTGGTGGACATCGGCTTGCACCGCCCGCATCTGCTTGGCGTAGGAACTCGTCGTTGTCGCGGGGTCGGCGAAATTGTAGGTGAACCGATTTGGGTGTAGGTACGGCAGTGCACCGATACGGACGGTCAGATCTCCTGCCGCAGCAGGGTATTCGGCGATCAGAAGTCCATCGGGACGTGCATCGGTCGCGAAACGTACGCGCGCCTCGGCGCTGCCGCGGGTGCCCATGTCGTTGAGGATGTACTCCAGGAACTTCAGGACGTATCGGGTGTCGTGGTTGCCGGAGACCACGACCACCGGCGCAATCTGTCCGAGGCGGCGCAGCGCGTGCGCCGCGCGGCGCATGTCGTCCAGACTTGGGCGGGGCCCGTCGAAAAGGTCGCCACTGTGCACGATCAGGTCGGGGGCGAAATCGTCAGCGATGTCGATGATTTCGTTCAGTACAGCATCGAATTCGGTGTCGCGCCGATGACGATTGATCTGACGGCCGAGATGCCAGTCGGATGTGTGGAACACGCGTCCAATCACAGGAGTCTCCGAAGGAAGTAGCGGATGAGGCTGTGGGCCGCCGCTGCGGTCTGGTGGAGTCGAGCGTCACCGACCATACCGCAATCTCGGGAATATGTCTGGAGAATTTCTGGAACTCTGGTACGGTCGGCTCATGAGCAACCCGATGGATGTGTTGGAGAAGAGCATCACCGAGTTGCGCCGCGCAATCCGCGACGCAGCCGCGGCTGGTGATGCCGAACGGGTCGCCGAGCTGCGCGCCCAGCTTCGTCGCGCCGAACGCGCCTGGGATGCCCTCCTCGAAACCGACGAGCCCCCCATGGAACAGGCGGCCATCGAACGGCCGGAAATGCCTGTGCCCCATGCGATGATGCTGCCCGCGCGCGAGCATGTCCACCGGGCGCTGATGCTCTTGCGCACACCCGCCGCGCCGAAGCTGATCGTCAACGTGCACGAGGCGTTCTTCCCCGGCGATCTATCCACCGCCAAACTCTCGAGCCTGCGCCGAGACGAGGAACGCTCCTATCGCGCTGCCCCCGGCACCCGCCCCTTCTATCTGTGCCCGGCGCTGACACACGACCTGCTCTCACCTGCGCGGGCGCTGATCACGATCAGCACCTGGCCTCTGGAACAGAGGATCGTCGGTCCGCTGTCTCCACGCGTGGGTTTCCTCACCGGCGCGATCCACATCGCCGAGGCGGTACAGGCCGCCCAGTCCACCGACACCGGCCCCACGCAGACCGCACTACGCCTACTCTGGCGATTCGCAGCCAACATACCCGGCGCGATGCCTACAGATCCCGCACTGCAGGGAAGTCAAACGGACCCCCGCCTGGTCACCGCCGCGGCCCAGGCCGAGCTGGATGTGCACGCCGCGTCCGATCTCGCGACACGCACCGGATCCGCACGCCGGGCCCGCAAGCAGCTAAACGCCGACCAGCAGTTGTTCGGTGCGCCGCTGCAGCAGATCAGGCCCGCACAGGCCGACGCCTGACCCCACCGCCCCATCCGAATCCCCACCCATCACCTCGAGGAACCAACTTCCGTGAAGGTAGTCACCGACGAACGGTTGGACGCGCTGCGCGGGTCCGCGCCGCGTCTGACCTACAACGCCAGATCCCTGGCCGCACTGGAGAACAACCCGCGCTGCGCCCTCCGAGCCGTGCTGGACGCTTCCGGCTCGGACAAGGCCGCCATCGCCGCCCACACCGGATACCCGAGTCAATTCGGCCAATCCATCTTCGCCATCACCCGCGGCAACAGCTTCGAGAAAATGGTCAAGGCCGACGGCTGCGCGGAACTGCTTCGCGTTCTGCGAGAAACCCTGGAGCTCACACCGAGCGAGGCCGGATACCGGGGCCTCGAGGACGTCGGTGGCGACGGCAGTCCCACGGCTCGCCACGCCCGGACCACGCAGCTGCTGGTGGCCGCGGCACGCGGCGCAGGCGACAGCACTCTCTACGACCACCCGATGCTGAAGCTCGTTGTCGGCGGGCACCCGGTGTTCCTCGAACCGGACCTGGTGGCGTTCCGCATCCGCGACTGCTTCCACGTCGTGGAGATCAAGAGTTTCCCGATCATCGACGGACAGGCCGACCCGGCGCTAGTGCGGTCAGCCACGACCCAGGCATGCGCCTACATCATCGCGTTGCGAGCGATGCTCGCCGACGCCGGGATCGGACCCGAATACGTATCCGACACAATCATTTTGGTATCGCCGAAGAACTTCACCAACCGTCCCACCGGCGCGTTCGTCGACGCGCGCAAGCAGGTTCGCAATCTGGCCCGGCAGTTGGCGCGCATCGAACGCATCGGCGACCTGGTCGAATTGCTCCCTCCGGATCTGACTTTCGACCTCGCCGCTGATGACACCGGAAGACCTCAGCGCCCCGCCCACGAGCTGGCCGCAGCTCTGGATCAGGTGCCGGCCACCTACCGCCCGGATTGTCTGAACCATTGTGAGATGGCGTTCTTCTGCCGCTCCCGCGCGCGGGCTTGCGCATCGCTCGATGTTCTCGGACCGGCGGTACGCGAGCATCTCGGCGGGATCGACACCGCGACAATGGCACTGGGTCTAGCCCGTGGTCAATTAACACCGGACGACGACCAAACCGAGATGGCGCTGGCACTGCGCCACGCGGCTCGACTGCGCACCGAGCTTGTCGGGTTGGCCGACGGTCCTTCAGCAGGGAGTGTGCGATGACGAGAGTGTCGGCGCTAGCGCGCCTGGAAGCGATGGAAGCCATGTCGGCGGTACCGCTGACCAAGTACCGCCATCGGCACCTCTCGACCCGACCCCTGGTGGTAGTGCCACTGGCCATGGCTGGCGAAGCCGGGTCGCCCTTGGCGGCGATCGTCGGGGTGTCCAAGAGGTCTCCGACGCTGCTGGTCGTTGGCCAGCCCCGCGACCGGGTTCAACGGTTCGCCTTCGCCGCCGACCTGGGTCGAGTCGTCCTGGACTACATCGACTCCTGCCGAGTGGATCGGCGGGAGATCGGTTCTCGCGGTAAGGAATCGCGTTCTCGGTACACAGACGCTCCACAGATCCTGGTCCCCAACCCCGGTGGCATCAAATTCCTGGCCGATCTGGGTCGCGCCTGCCGATTCCGCAGCACCACCGGTGACTACCCAGTACCCGCTGGTGTACCCGAATTGGGGATGTGGCTGACCTTCCTGACCAACACAGCCGAGGAAGCCGGGACATCGATGCTGATGCCCGTCACCGACATGCTCAGCGAACACTGGGCGACCGGGCAGAGCACACTCGAGGACCAGAACCTCGCGGCGCTGATGGCCTGGATCGCGCCTCCGGACGGCCTCACCGTCGAACAAGCCCTGCTCGATGCCGAGAATCCCGGCGTGTGCCCACCCGCGGGTCCGGCGACCTCGCCGGACTTCGACAATATCTACCTCGCCCACGCCATCAAGCAATCCGACACTGCGCGAGCGGCTGGCAACCACGCTGCGGTCGCGGCGGCCCAGGCCGAGCTGCGGGAACTGATCAACGAGCAGATCAAGCCGACCTGGCGGCTGATGTGGACCGCCATCTCGCTCCTCCGCGGTGTGCCCGAGGCACCGCGCGTAGCCAAGCGCTTTGACAGCGACTGCATGTCTTTCACCGGCTATTCCGACTACCAGGACTCCGGGTCCGCCTTGCCTCAACGCACCCGTGACAGCGCGATCGGCGCGGCGAAACGCCTGAACAGGCTCGAACGTGCACTGGAAAATCTCGAAGCCGACATGGCCTTCGACGATCCCTATGTTCTGGCCGATCGGCGCAGTAACGGAGAGGCATTTGCCGGAGTCGTGGTGGACGCCGAATCCGGCCGAGTCGTCACCACCGACAAGAGCAAGCGAGTGCCGCGCCCCCTCATCACCATTCGCACGCTCGACCCCACCCGGCTGGCCGACGACACCCGCCTGATCAGCCCCTCCATGCCCGCAGGGCACAAGGCGATGATCACCCGCACCGAACCTGACGGCGAAGCGAGTCTGGTCACGGTCGAAATCAACGGGGGTATGGGCCGTGCCCTGATCCCGAAGCCCGGAACAGTTCCCGAACTCGGCCAGGTGATTGCGTACTTACCCGACCCGGGCTGGCGTCCCACATCGGAGTTCCCGGAACCGGACCAGATGGTTTGGACACACAGCATCGACGAGAAGCCGGATCCCGACAGTTCGATACCCAACGAGGCCACCGCAGAGGAGTGGGGCGATGAAAACTGAGGATGACAGCGTCGATGCTGCTGTGGCGGCCGAGCAAGCCACCACGGCGATTCTGGCCGACCTCGCGACGCGCAACCACAAAGCCGTGGTCGTGGACTCCCCACCCGGAGCCGGCAAGAGCACGCTGGTGGTCCGCGTTGCCGGGCACCTCGTCGAGGGTGACGAGCGGCCGATCATCGTGGCCCAGACCAACAACCAGGTCGACGACCTCATCGCCCGCCTGGCCGCACAACACCCCGACGTTGCGATCGGCCGACTCAGCGCCACCACCTACGCCGCGCCACAAGCTGTGCGGGCGAATTCGACCGTCGCCACCGCTGTCGCCGACCTGAACGCGTGCCAGATCATCGTCGGCACCGCGGCCAAATGGGCTACTGTCCGCGACGGCAGCTTCGGGTGGGCGATCGTGGACGAGTCTTACCAAATGCGCTCGGACGCACTGCTTCAGATCGCGGAACGATTCGATCGCGGCCTGTTCGTAGGCGATCCGGGACAGTTGGACCCGTTCACCATCGTGGGAACCGAACGCTGGATCGGACTGCCCCACGACCCGACCCAGAACGGCGTCACCGTGATGCTGCAGCACAACCCGGACACCCCCGAGCACAGACTGCCCGTGTCCTGGCGCCTGCCACCCACCGCCGCCCCCACGATCGCCGAGGCGTTCTACCCATTTACCGGCGGTTTCACCGCCGGAATCGACACCGGCACACGTTCCTTGGATTTCTGCACCGCAGCCTTCGGCAACACCGATCTCGACGAAACCCTGGCCATGGCCCTCACTACCGGATGGGCGTTGCACGAACTGCCCCGCCGCCACGTTCCTCGCACCGACGCTCAAACCATCCAGACTGCTGCGAACCTGGCCGGCCGACTGCTGGACCGTGGCGCCGTCGCCACCTGCGAGCGCCACCGCAACGGCCGCTTGCTGGACGCCACCGACATCGCCATCGGCGTCGCACACCGAGACCAGGCCGACCTGGTCCGGGCCGCACTCTCCCGCACAGGCAACCCGAACGCCGCACGGGTAGTGGTCAACACCGCGAATCGGTTGCAGGGCCGCGAGTTCGAGGTCGTGATCGTGGTGCATCCTTTGTCCGGCCGCCGCGATGCCACTTCCTTTCACCTCGAGGCCGGTCGACTGTGCGTGCTCACCTCCCGCCACCGGCAGGCCTGCATCGTCGTTGCCCGCGAAGGAATCACCGACCTCCTCGACAGTCATCCCTCGACCGATCCGGTCCACCTGTCAGTGCCCGCGAAGTTCCCCGACGGCTGGGAGGCCAACCAAGTCGTGATGGCCAAACTCATCTCCGATCACCGCGTCGCCGCATGATCCCAGAAGACCAGGGCCAAGAGCGTTCTCAGAAACCGCGAGGGCAGATGGCGGACATACAAACTCATCGCCGGGCGCCACTGTCGGTGCTCTACGGCATACTCCTCGGTATATGCACGCCGACTTCGCCTCGGAGGCACACCATGTCAGCTGTGGGTGATCCTCAACGCCTGTCCGACAGTGAAATTCAGCAGATCGCCTCGGATTTAGCAAATGGACGACCGCGGGTGGTGTGGTTTACCACTGCGGCCGTCGGTATGGAAACGGGTCGTTCGGGAAAGGTGATCGCGATCGGCGATCCTGCGGAGGACGAGTTCCTTAGGGTACGGCCCACCGGCTCCAAGGACGTATTAGCCTTCTCACCCGCCGAGGTGACGCTGACCAAGCCACGCCAGCTCAGAAGGCGGGCCACAGGCAGACGGCCCATGCCGAGGCTCGACCCTTCCGGCCAGCACACACTGTGGTGAGATGGGCACTATCCCGCTAACTTCAGCGGCGCAGAATCGCTTCGCCGACTGCTTGCCGTAGCGTCAGCCTCCACCCGAGGAGTGCTCGCCGCGATGGTGCGCGGACATGGCATCGCTGTCCCGGCTGGCGCCGCCCGACCCTGGCCTTCGTATTCAGAAGAGGTAGGAGGTCCAGTATCCCGTGACCGACGTTCAAGGGGCGATCTCCATGATGTCGAGGAGATTGCCCGCGTCGGTTGCGGTGGCCGGTTGCAGGTAGTCGAGGTTGGCGGAGATGATCGCTGCCAGGGCGATCGGCCGCACTCCGAACTTGAGGCCTACGTGGATGATGCGGTCGACGCCGGCACCGATCAGCGGTGAGATCGTTTCCGAGATCGGATGCAGACTGTTGTCGTGGGTCTTGCCCGCGTGGACGATGAGATTGCGTTTGCGGTAGAACCGCACGAATTCCTTGTTCAAGATGCCCGCGACCTTGCGAACTTCGGTCTGACGGTCGGACAGGTACGGCTTCATTCGCTTGATGGCCAGGCGGTCGGTGTCGTTCGGCATCGTGATGGGGTCGCCCGAACACAGTTGCCGGGCAAAGCGTTTGGCCCTGGTCAGGTTGTCGGGGCACCCCAGTATCTCGTGGGCGAGGGCATCGGAATTGGCTTTTGCATACCGATTCGAGAGTGTGGTCAGTTCCGCGCGGGGGATACTCGTCGCCACGATCAGCGAGAAGCGTTGCGCGGCAACCACATCACGGTCGTCGTCGGGTCCCACGAGTAGTGATTCGATCGCGGACCAGCCGCTGGTGATGGCCAGGTGCGCACCGCCGGTGCGCACGGGCTGAATCAAGGCCATGGCGGTGGCGATGTAGTCGGGCATGTGCAGATCGGGCAGTTGTCCGAGCCGCTCGAACGACTCTGTTTTCAGCGCGCGGTTGGTCGCTTGGACCGCGAACGCGCTGCCCTTGTCCTTCGACCATATCCGCGGTGCCACCCGTATCGGATTCGCCCTCATGCCCACAACGAATTTCGTCTCCAGGTCCGTGATCCGCGCGCGGGCGCGATCAGCGGCGGACTTGATTTCCCGGGCCTCGACCTCCAGCAGGAACGCGCCCTGATTGCGGATCGATTCGGCATCGGGGGCGTGCTGCTTCTTCCACGCGACGGTGTCGGTCGGAGTGAGCCAGCCCGGTGTGTGTTCTGGACTGATCTGGAACGGTGGTGGGTTGATCACTGGCACAAGAACGTGAACATGCGCTCGGGTCTGGACAGCCGGTCTGCCCCCTCACTCAGGAAATCGCTGACCGAGTGGGTGTCGGAGCTGCGTTGCATGGCCCCCAGCCATCTATGGAGACTGCTCGGGTCGTAGCCGGAATCGACGATGTGCGCCGCGACCCGCCACGCCGCGCCTTCCACATCGATCGGTTTGTTGCGATCGAACTCGTCCGCCCAGTTCAGCAGATACTTCGGATATCTGCCGGGCCGAACACGCCCGCAGGTATCGACTTACTCGCTCTGTCAAAGATGAACTGGAACAATGCGCAGCTCGACGAACGCGACCCGCTCACCTTGCGCACCGCAGCCCGGGTCGGTTCCATCCTTCGGCACGTGCCAACTGACGGTCGAATCGCCACCCGTTACGCCTACTACATGTAGCGGCAGGCACTGCCGTCCCGCATCACGCTGCGGGCTTCCGCACCATCAGGTTCGCGAAATGTTCCAAAGGTCCGCAGAGAGCAACCGGGTGCTACCGATTGGAGATAATCCGTCATCACACCCGCACAGCCTGGCGTAGATCGTCCTCATCGTTGCCCGGTCGGGGATGTGCTCCGTGCCGGCCGCACGTTCGAGGATAGTGACCGTGTTGACGAGAAGGATTCGCCCGACTGGATGTCCTTGCGCGCGAAGCCGATCGAGACGCTGCGCTTCGACGGTTGCCATCCTGGCACCGGATTGGTCATCGATGACGACTGTAACCTGCTGGCCCTGTTCGGCCACAGCGACGGCGTGCGCGACTACCAGCAGTTCGCCCAGGTCTTTCGCTTGCTTCTTTCGCTCGGTCCAAGGCATCTCGTTCTGGCGAACACAGACTGCTTCCAGAGTCTCGGACCACCCGTCGGAGAGCACTTCGATCCATCTCGGTGTCAGCTTGGACCAGACCAGCCCGACTCGTGTGAATCTGCTGTCGGTTCGTGACTTGCGCAGTACCTCATTCTCGACCGTCTCGGGTGTGCTGAGCTGTCCCAGAACAGACAGCAACAACCGTTCTTGGTTGATAGCAAGGAAGTTCAGCGCCGGTCCAGCATCGATGACAGGTTTGGCGCTCATTCAGCCTCGCTGTCGGCCAGATCGGCGTCGAGCTCATCGAGATCGATATCGACCTGTGGCAGGTCGGCAGGATCGCTCCAGATCGGCTGTACCTCGGCGGGAATCAGACCGGCCTCGGTCAGTTCCGCTTTCGCTGTGGCGACGTCGAGTCCGCGAAGGGTCGCGATTGTCTGAACCGATACCGCGTTCTGGAGGTAGCCCTCGATCGCCCGCGCCAGCAATCGTTGCGGGGCCCGGCGACGATTCGATTCATCATGCAATGCCTGGTATTGATCGGCCCATCCAAATCGAGCCGCAAGGCGTGGCGTGGTTTCCGATCCCAGCCGCGCCTTGGCGTCTTTGTCGACGTATCCTGCCTGCTCAAGCGCAATGGCTGCGATCGTCGGCGAAACCAGGTAGCGCTGAACGACTTTCGACAACAAGACCAGCTCGTCGCGTTCCCGCTCGACCGTCATCAACTCGCGAACGCCGTCGAGAGGCAGCAGTAGGTGCCTCGCGAACGCGTTGGCGCGGCTCTCGGCTGGGCTGGCTGAATCGATCTGCGGTTCATCGGCCCAATCCCCGAAGACCACGTGTGCGAGTTCGTGTGCGAGGGTGCTGCGTTGGCGCATCGGATGAGGGGTCCGGGCCACGGCGATATACACCGTGCCCCGGCCCTTGTGTCGCATGGTCATCCCGTGCTGTTCGGGTCCGGTCTCGAGCACCGCCACATCGGCACCGATGGTCTGTTCGATCAAGGCGACCAGATCCCCCAACGGCTGATAGCCGAGGTTGTGATCTTCCCGGAAACGCTCCGCTGCCGCCTTGCCCTCGGTCTCCGCGGTCATCCGATCGCCGCGATTCCCTGATCGGCCAAAAACTCCTCGAGCTCTAGGAATCGCATCATCTGTTCATACATCGAATCCATCGAGGCGCCATTGGCCGACCGCGCGGCGCACTGCACCTGGCCGACCACGCGGGACGTGCCGGTCAGTTCGGTCAACACGACACCGGTAGCTGCCGCGATTGCCACCAGTTCATTCATCTTCGCGGCGCGATCGCCCGAAATCGTGCGCGACAGCGTCGCCTGGGAAATCCCGGTTTCGGTGGCAAGGTCACGCTGACTCATCCCAGCAGCCCCGAGTGCCCTCTCGATCCGCTCGCCTACGGTCGTCGCAGCCATGTCCCCACCTCCTGAATCAGTTTTCCAATTATGATTCAGTATAGGGCTGGATCCGGACAGAAACAACGGAACAACCCCACGGATCACCGAATCGGCAGACGCGCTCCGTGGCGAAACCGCCGCTCACCTGGGGAGTCGCTGCGCACACCTTGGCTATGGCGGCTGAGCGGCCGCGCGGGTGTTGGGGGATCAACAGCAGAGTGCTTCATCGCGATGGGCTGTGCCGGCTGACCCGGCACATGCTGGGTTGGTTGGCGGGTACGTCTCACTGGGTGTAGACGTGCTGTGGTCGCTCCGGGGCCTGCCAGCTGGCCGTTCGTATGTCGCTCGGCTGCTACATCGACAAGGGCGGTAGCAGGATGTTCGGACTCGACTCTTCCCAAGATTTCGCCAAGAATTCGGGTCGCGACAGGGGATCTCCGGGTGTGAACCTGCAGGATGCATCGACAAGTCACCCGCTTCTACTCGACCCCTTAACCACACCTCCCCACCAATGCTTGCGCGTGACCAGTGCCTTGACCGGAGTTCGTTATCGGCAGGTTTCTGGTTCGAGTCCAGATGGGGGAGCCTGAAAACGCCCCTGACCGGGTCTTCCGGTCAGGGGCGTTTTGTTTGTGGAAATGGTGTGGCGCAGCCGATCCCGGGGCCTGGAATCGGGGCCGGAGTTCATGCCGGTGCGGTTCGGCATTCGATGGTCGCCGGGGGAGGGCGCTTATGCGCGGCTGGGCGCCGATCTCCCGCTGGGGGAACGCCCTTCGTGTGTTGCCGGGAGGGTGTTCCGGTCCGGGAACTCAGCAGGGCTTGGGCGGGCAGCCGTTCGTCGAGGAGCCGGACGCCGAGCCGGAAACGAGGCCGAGCAGCGAATCGAACAGACCGCCGGTAATGAATTCCACCATTGTTTTCTCCGATCGAAATGTGCAGATCAGTGCTGTTCACCAACCATTTGCGAGATCGAAGCTACTGGTCGGCCGGTGTCGTGGGCAACAAATTTCTCGGCGGCGGGTCCTATTTTATGATTAAGCGTCGATGGCCTCGTCTGCCTGGGGTTTTGTCCTTAATATCCGGATTTTTGGGCGGATTCGTACCGGGTGGGCTGTTTTATTCGGTCTACGGTTGTGGTCGACCGTGAGTTCGCTGGGCTCGTTCGTGGGTCCGATGAAACCTATGATGCTCGGTTGGTGAATCGGCGACGCGCTATCAATTCGTGATTATTCGGCGATCTGTTCGATATTTGTATCGGGCGTGTTCGTTCGGGTCGGGATTCTCGCCGATGGCAAATGGATTCATCGAGTCGAACTCCGTCCGCACCGAGCATGACAGCGAAACCAGCGATCGCACGAAGCACTTGCGTCCGCCGCGAACTTCGGTCGCAGTGGTTCGATCGTCCGGGGTTGCCGAAAGTGTTGAGTGACAAAGAGTTGATCGTGGTCTACCCGCGCCGCGCGCCGCTCACGTGACCGGTCTCCCGGCGCACCGCCGAGCCTTCGGAAGACATTCGCGCCGTGTCCAATCCGCCGAGACCCGCGCGGGTCGCATACATTGCTCCCGGTCGAATCCAATCCCGGCGCGGCACTGACACCCGCGCCGGGCAGTAGAGAGCGGAGGCGCGATGCGCACGGCGAACACGACGCGGGCGGTACGGCTGGCGGCCGCCGCCACCGCGGCCGCCCTGATGTTCCCGGCCGGGTCCGCGGCCGCCGAACCGGTGGAACCCGGGTTCTACGCTCCGGCAGCGGATCTGGTGGCCGGCGAGCACGGGACGGTGATCCAGGCGCGGCCGATCACCGGGGATCCGGCCGTCGCGGGCGCGCGGAACCACCTCGTGCTCTATCGCTCGGTGAACATGCAGGGGCAGCCGGTGGCGGTATCCGGGACCGTCGCGGTGCCCGAGGGCACGTCCCCGCCCGGCGGCTGGCCGTTGATCTTCTGGGCGCACGGCACCACGGGCGTCGCGGACGTGTGCGCGCCCTCGCGCGACACCGGCCCCGGCTTCCCCGCGCACGCCTACACGGCGCTGGTCCGTGACACCCAGGCTCGATTGATCGCCGCGGGCTACGCGGTCGCGCAAACCGACTACCAGGGCCTGGGCACCGCGGGCGAACACGGCTATCTCATCGGAGACGCCGAAATGCGCGCCGTCGCCGACATGGCCCTCGCGGCGCGCGCGGTGGCGCCCGAGATCGGGACCCGGTGGGCGAGCGTCGGTCACTCCCAGGGCGGTCAGGCGGCCATCTACACCGCCGCCCGCGCCCAGGGGTGGGCGCCGCGGCTGGAGTTGCTCGGCGCGGTCGCCGAGGCGCCGGCCTCACACCAGGGCCTCATCGCCTTCGCGGGCCCGCTCGCCGGGACAACCGGGGCGTCGCCGCTGCCCCAGGTGTCGAATGCCTTCTTGCCTTTGATGATCCGTGGCGCGCAAACGGTCGCCGAGGTGGATCCGGCGCGTTTCCTGGCGCCCGAGGGCCTGGAACTGTTGCCCCAGGCCGACACCCGCTGCATCGACGGACTGCGCGAACCGGACTCGTGGGCGGGCAAGCCGCTGTCCGCGCTGTTCCGCGCGGGCGCGGACACCACCGCCCTGGGCGCGGTCCTGAACGACAACGACGCGAGCAACCTGACCTACGCGGTGCCGGTCCTGGTGGTCCAGGGCACCGGCGACACCGTGGTTCCGCCCGCGGGCACCGATGCCATGGTCGCCCAGCAGCGTCTGACCGGTCAGCCCGTCGAATATCGCGACTATCCCGGCGTCGACCATCGGGGCATCCTGGCCGCCGCCAACGATGACGTCGTGGCCTGGCTCGATTCCCGGTTCGCCCGCTGAACCTCGCGCCCGGCCTCAGCCACAGAGCGCGGCCGAGGGTTCGGGTACGTCCAGTGCGGCGCGGCCGACGGCCGTGTCGACCCAGCGGCGGCCCCGGGCGCTGAGCTGCCACCGCGGTTCCGGCGCGGTGGCCTGCTCGATCAGGCCGGAACGCATCAGGGCGGCAAGCGTTTTCCGGGTGACCCGGATGCTCGCACCGGTCTCGGTCTCGAGATCTCGCAGGCTCAATGGCGCCGCGCACACGTGCAGAGCCGCCATTACGCGTACCTCGTTGATGGTCGTCATCGTCGAATCCCTTCCCTCCCAGCGAGAAGCGTGACCCCGGGCCCGATGATGCGGTCATCGGGCCCGGTTACCGCTCTGCTATTGACCGGCCGGGCGTGGAAACGCCGTCCTGTACGGCGTGACACGCAGCGCGCGTGGCCCGGTGGCCGGGTCGCCCGACAGCACCTGCGGCGAACCGGGTGCGTGCCTCGACGATAGGAAATGGCGGCACCGCGGGTCACGCGTATGCGCAAACTGTCCAGAACTTCGCGCGCACGACAGCGCTTTTCGGACAGATTGCAGGGTGGGCGGCCGAATCCCGCACCGTGCGAAGTGCCCCGGTGAATACTGTTGGCCAATCGCCAGCTTCCGCTCGGAGAGGTTACGCATGCCTGAACACCGGTTGGTCGAGGCACGCCGGGAGGAACTGTCGTCTCGCGACGCGGACGAGGCCGTCGCGTTCGTCACCCAGATGTATTCGGACAACGCGCTGCGGTTCTGGGATGCCCCGCCGACCAGTCGCGTCCGCACCACCGCCACGGTGTGGGGCGAGGTCATCGCCACCGAGATCCGCAGTTCGATCGGCTACAGCTGCCATATCGCGCCCATCAACGATCACGTGTACTTCGAGCGGTCGCTGCGCGGGCGGGCGCGGTTGCGTGGCGGCGGCCACGACTTCCAGCAGCACCGCCGGGATCTGGTGATGTTCCCGTTCGGGGTGCCCATCATCGCCGAGTGCGACAGCCACGACGTGAACCTGCTGCACGTGCCGTACTCGATGATCACGGATCTGGCCGCGCTCTCGGGCGTCGGGCCCGACGAGCTGCGATTCACCTCACTGGAGCCGAGAGACGCACGCAGCGAACGGTTCTGGGGGCGGCTGTTCGACCTCACGCACCACGAGCTGACCGCCCAGGACTCCCCGGTGCTGACCGAACTGGTCGTGCAGAACCTCACCCGCACCCTGGCCGCGGCGGCGCTGGCGGTGTTCCCCAACACCACCATGGATCAGCACCTGCAACCCGGTCCCGGCGCGGTGCAGCCCACGGCGGTGCAGCGCGCGGTGGATTACATCCACGCCCACCCGGCCCGCCCTCTTACCGTCGCCGAGCTCGCGACCCACGCGGGCACCGGTGTCCGCGCGCTGCAGAACGCCTTTCGCGCCAGCCACGACATGACGCCGCTGGAATATCTGCGCCGGGTCCGGCTGAACCGCGCCCGCGAGGATCTGGCCGCCGCCGAACCCAGCGACGGGTTCAGCGTCGCGATCGTGGCCGCGCGATGGGGTTTCTCGCATCCGGGGCGGTTCGCCCAGCTCTACAAGGAGGCGTTCGGGCATTCGCCCAAGCACGACCTGCGGCGGTGAGGGGGTAGTTCGCACGCCGCCGTCCGAGAGCGGCATCGGCCGATCGGCGGGCTTGTGGTCCGGCCCCGAACCCATCCGGCTACGATCGCGACGATCGATCGATAGGGGTGGAATGAACGCGAATGCTGTACCGCTGCGGGCTGTTTGGGCGGCGCTGTCGGTGATCGGGCTGGCCGCGGCGGTGGCCGGGTGCGGTGCGGACGAGCCGCCGGCGGGCACGCCGGTGACGCTGACGGCCCACACGGCCGATGAGAGCCGGCCGTCCCCCGACGTATTGCAGGCTGCCCGAACGGTTATCGAGAAGCGAGCCGAGGACGCGGGCCTGAACGGCACGACCGTCGAGGTCGGCATGGACGGCCTGACCGTCACCGTACCCGGCGACGACGGCACGCGGGCCCGCGCGATCGGCCGCACCGGCCGCCTCCACCTCCGCCCCGTACTGTCGACCGCACCCAGCAACCAGTTCGGCACGGTGCCCGGAAAAGCGCAGCGCCAGAGCACGGATCCCGCCGTGCAGGCGCAGACCCTGGCGAACCTGGAATGCACCGACACCGATCCGCTCGTGGAGGGCGACGACCCGGCCCTGCCGATGATCACGTGCGACACCGACCGGAAAACGGTCTACCTCTTGGGCCCGGCGTTCATCGAGAACGGAATCGCCGACGCCCAACCGCAATTGGACCAGCGGTCGTCCCGGCACACGGTCCTGATCACCTTCGACGCGACAGCCGGTGCGAAATACATGGCGTACACGGCCGCCAACCTCTACACGACGGTCGCCTTCACCGTCGACGGCACGGTCCTGTCGGCTCCCCAGATCCAAGCCGCGATGACCAGCCCGCTGACCCAGCTCTCCGGCTCCCAGCTCACCGAGGAGTCGACCACCGACCTGGCCCGCACGCTCCGGTTCGGTGCGCTGCCGCTGACGTTCACGGCGTCCTGAACCTGAAACCTGCCGATTGGCAGGTGGTTTCGGGCGTCGAGGCCGCTGGCCGGCTCGTTGTTCGCCGACGATCACAGCTGGAGGATCGTGCGGGCCGCCCAGTCCAGCGGTAGGTCGGGGTAGTCGCCGCAGAGTTCGAGGATGGCTGCGGACTCGCCGTCGGTATCGCGCAGGGTGCGGTAGTGGTCCCGGTCGATCATTTCGCGGAAGGTCTCCACCGAGCCGTACTTCAGGGCGCGGCGGCGGCGGAGTTCGGACCGGATCAGCAGGACCGACAACAAGACCAGCGTGACGAGCGAGGCCCATTCCCACCAGGTGGGCCAGGTTCCCCTCGCCGCGTTGTCGATCAGCAGCATCGCCAAGTTGATCAGCACGATCACGAAGAGCGCGCGCTCCAGCCAAGATTCGTTCCTGACCAGCCAGTGTTCCGATTTCATCGGATCTCCCCCTCGGGTTGTCGAGATATGGACCAACCCTAGGAAGATCACCGGCGAATCGACCGGACGTTTCTCCGAAACCGCAGATCAGGGGGGCGAATAGTGTTGTCCGGTCAGGACATTCGAGCCTGCTCGGACTGTGCCGAGGTGGAGTCCGCGAACCACTGTTTCGCGCTCGCCCGCGTGAGCAGAACGACCACGACGACACCGGCGATGGTGGCGAGCGGCCCCGGCGGGAGGATCACCTTGGCGAACACGGCCAGACCGAGCAGCGCCTGGACTGTGGCAACAGAGATGGCGTACAGGCGAATTCGCTCGGCGCCGCGCACGAATCGCAGCGCGAGAGCGCCCAGCAGGATCGTGGGCAGATAGCCGAGCCCGTCGCGCATCGCCATCGACGTCTTCCCGGTCGCGAGCAGCGTGACGACGAGCAGGACACCCAGTCCGGCGAACACCAGCGTGATGATTCGAGCGGCGCGCACCGAGGCCGGCATTCGGAGGACGGGCGCGGGGGCGGCGCCCGCGATTCCGGCTGTGGCGCTGCCCTCAGCGGTATGGGCGGCGGGATCTTCGGTGTGCTGGTCTGTCACTTCGCTAACTCTCCAACGCCGGCTATCGAGGCAAGCTGACGGGCGGCGACCTGTCGCGTCGCGAACGCGCCCCCCGGCTATCGAGGCAACCTAGCATTCATTTGCCTTCGGCGGCCAGCCGCGCCCGACATGGTCGATGGACCAGGGGATTTGGGGGAATTGGGGGTGCGGGCACGCCGAGGAACGGGACGTGCCCGGGATTTTCGTGAACTCGTGGCAACCTTTCGGGTGCTCCAGCGGGAGCGGAAACGACGGGTCGAGGAGGCCTTGTGGCGAAAATGGGCAGGCGGAAGCGGTCGCGGCTGTTGACACAGGGGATCTTGGTGCCGGACGGGGGTGCGCGTAAGCAAGGGGCGGACGGGGGTTCGGCGAACGTCGTGGAGGTCGCGCCGGTCAAGGCCGCGCCCGCGCAGCACGCCAAGGCCGCCGCGCCCGCCGCGAAGGCCGACGCCGCCGCGAAGCCCGCCGCCGCGAAGCCGGAGGCCGCCGCGAAGAAGGTCGCGTCCGAGCCTGCCGCCGCGAAGCCGGCGGCCGGGGCGGGCGGCGAACCGGACCTCAAGGCGCTGTCCGACCGCATCAAGGCGCGGCGCAAGGAGATGGGCTGGACGCAGGCCGATCTGGCTCGTACCAGCGGGCTTTCGGCCAACGCCGTCAGCCAGCTCGAACGGTGCCTGAACGAGGACCCGGCCGCCGATGTGCTGGCCAAGCTCGATACCGGACTCGAATGGCCCTCGGACACCTCGGATTCCATCCTGCGGGGCACCGAGCTCGCTCGCGCGTAATCCGCGCTACCCGATCCAGCCCCTGGCACGCCTCGCGGTGTGCCAGGGGCTTACCGGCGTTGCCTGTCCTTTCCTGCTACGGATTCGCCGGCCGTCTGCACACCTCGACGGAATCGATAAAACTGCTCAATTGATGAGCACTTTGCCCGGAATCATGGCTTTCATGAGCGAGATGACAAGCCCGGAGCCGATGCGATTCGAAGACGCCGCACAGTGGGAGGCGTGGCTGAGCGAGCACCACGGCGACACCGGCGGCGTGTGGCTGCTGATCGCGAAGAAGGGCTCGGGGCTGCCGCTGCTGAGCATCGAGGACGCCGCCTACGCGGGACTCTGCTTCGGCTGGATCGACAGCCATCGGCGCGGCTACGACGAACACAGTTTCCTGCAACGGTTTTCGCGGCGGCGGCGCAGGAGCCCGTGGTCGCGGATCAACGTGGGCCGGGTGGAGTCACTGATCGCGGCGGGACGGATGCGGGCGCCGGGACTGGCCGAGATGGCCGCGGCGCAGCACGACGGGCGCTGGGCGCGGGCACTCGGCCGAGACGTGGCAGCTTCCTGACGGGGGTGGCAGCTTCCTGCCACACGGGGATCTTCCCGGCGCGGGCCGGCGATGCCAGGCTCGTTCGCACTGGATGCGCGGCCGCTGAAGTCCAGGTAGATCCCTGCTCCAGAACGGTATTCCCATGGCCTTCACCATCGCCGACCTCTTCGAACACGCCGTCGACGCGGTGCCCGACCGGACCGCGGTCATCTGCGGCGACCGCCGGGTGACCTATCGCGAACTCGACGAGCGCGCCAACCGGTTCGCCCACCACCTCGCCGCCCGGGGCATCGGACCGGGTGATCACGTCGGCATCTATTCGCGCAACTCCATCGAAGCCCTCGAAGTCATGCTGGCGACCTACAAACTGCGCGCGGTCTCGGTGTGCGTGAACTACCGCTATGTGGCGGACGAGGTGCGCTACATCATCGACAACGCGGATCTGACCGCGCTGGTGCACGAACGGCGCTACGCGACAATCGTTTCGGAGGCCCGCGGCACCGCGTCACGCCTTACCGAGATCGCGGTCATCGACGACGGAACGGATACGGAATACGAAGGCACGCCGTACGAATCGGCGCTGAGCGAGCATTCCCCGGTGCGAGACTTCGCCGCCCGTCGCTCCGACGACCTCTACATCCTCTACACCGGCGGAACCACCGGCATGCCCAAGGGCGTGCTGTGGCGGCACGAAGACGTGTGGCGTGCTCTCGGCGGCGGGATCAATTTCGTGACGGGCGAGTACGTCTCGGATGAATGGGAACTGGCGAACAGCGCCGCCGCGGCACCGGCGGGGATCGTCATGGCGCCGCTCTCGCCGCTCATTCACGGTGCGGCACAGTGGGCCGCGTTCATGACGTTGAACGCCGGCGGCACGCTGGTCTTCCTGCCGCGGTTCGATCCGGCCGAGGTGTGGCGCGCCGTGGCCCGCCACGGAGTCAACGTACTGACCGTGGTCGGCGACGCCATGGCCGAGCCGCTACTCGAGGCATACCGCGAGGGCGAGCACGACATCTCCACGCTCTGGGCACTGAGCAGCCACGCGGCCCTGTTCTCCCAGACGCTCAAAGAGCGCTGGGTGGAACGGTTTCCGAACCTGTTCATCACCGACGTGGTCGGATCCTCCGAGAGCGGCGGCAACGGCCTGGCCGTGGTCACCGGCGACACCGATCACTCCCAGGGCCCCCGGGTGCGGTTCAACGCGCAGACGGTGCTCATCGGCGACGACGGCGCCGTGCTCGAACGGGTGCCCGGCGCGGTCGGCAAGGTGGCGCGATCGGGGCATGTGCCACTCGGCTATTACCGCGATCCGGCGAAGTCCGAGAGCATCTTCCGGGAGATCGACGGGGTTCGCTACGTGATACCCGGTGACTACGCGCGTTACGAGGACGACGGCACCGTCACCCTGCTCGGACGCGGATCCGAATGCATCAACACCGGTGGGGAGAAGGTGTTTCCGGAGGAGGTGGAGGGTGCGCTCACCGCGCACCCGGCGATCGCGGACGCCCTCGTCATCGGCATCGCCGACGACCGCTTCGGGCAGCGGGTGACCGCGCTGGTGCAGCCGCGCGCCGGAGCGGCGCTGGACCTCGCGGAGATCGACTCTCATGTGCGGTCGCATGTCGCCGGGTACAAGGCGCCGCGTGGCTATTGGGTGGTCGAGGCGGTCATGCGCCAGCCCAGTGGGAAGGCGAACTACGCCGCGGCGAAGCGGTACGCCGTCGAATACGCCGGCGCACTGCGAATTCCGGGCTGAGGCGCGCGGATCCGGGTGGCGGCTCGCGGATCCGGGTGGCGGCTCGCGGTCGCACGACTCGGATCGCATCGTGTCCGTCGCCGGCGGGGCGTATCGCACGGCACCGCACACGGGAACGATTCGGCGCGGCAATCCCGGTCGGTGCAGCACTCCCAGAACGGTCGGTGCAGCAACCCCAGCCCGGTCAGTGCAGCAATCCCAGCTCCGCGGCGCGCACGCCGAGCTGGAACCGGCTGGGTGCGTTGAGCCGAATCATCAGATCCGCGACATAGCGCCGATAGGTGCGCAATGACACCGACATTCGCCGCGCCGCCGCCTCGTCCTTGAGCCCGGCGGCGAGGCATTCGAGCGTTGCCCGGGCGGTCGCGTCCGAAAGCTGCGCGCCGGCACGGTGATCGCGGAACACCGGCGCGGCCGACCAGGTACGCACCGCGAATTCGTGGATCGCGCCCAGCAGCATGGGCTCGGTGACCAGGAAGCCGCGCGGTGCGTCCGCCCCGCCGGCCCACAGCACCGCCACCCGGCGGTCGATGACAATGGTGTTGCAGAAGTCCGAGGTCGCGACCCGCACCTGCGATTCGAGCGGGTACGCCGTCGAATACAGCTCGGGCTCGCGGGTTTCGGCGTATCCGGGCGACAGCAGCAGCCGTACCTGTTTGCCCGCGCCGTGTAGCGAACGCAGCAGACCGCCGCCCGTGGCGTAGCTGTCCCGCCGGCGAATCGGGCTGGAGATAGCCAGGGTGGCCTCGCTGCGCACGTCGCCCAGCATCCGCTGCAGCCGGCCCGCCCAGTCCCGATCGGGGTCGATGGGCGTGATGTCCGCCTGCGCGTGCCGGGTTTCGGCCATCGCGAAAAGCGCGGTGTCCAGCAGCTTTCGGGACTGACTAAGCAGGGCGGCGATGTCCGTGCCCGACGTCGTCGAATCGCTCATACCGTCCCCCTCGCGCCGAACCCCAAGCTACCCAGCGGGATTCACCTCGGCAAGACGCCGACATCGGGGTGAATCCCGCCGTGCGCTCAGCTCAGGCGGACCGGCAGGGCCGCCACGTCGTTCTGGGTGAGCACCGGCAGATTGCCGATCTCCTCCAGCGGCGCGGCCAGATTCAGCCCGGGGAAGCGGTCGAACAGCGCCGGGAGGCCGATGGCGGCCTCGAGCCGGGCCAGGGCCGCGCCGGGGCAGATGTGCGGGCCGTAGCCGAAGGAGATGTTGCGCGCCGCGGTGGGCCGGGTGATGTCGAAGTCGTCGGCGTCATCGCCGTGGATCTGCGGGTCGCGGCCCACCGCGCGGTAGGAGATGACCACGCCCTCACCCTTGTCGATCACGGTGTCGCCGACGGTGATGTCCTCGGTGGCGAAGCGCATGAGCAGGTGCGTGACGGGGCCGTCGTACCGCAGCGTCTCCTCGATGGCCTGCTTCCATTCGGTGTCACCGCTACGCAGCAGGGCGAGCTGCTCGGGGCGCGAGAGCAGCGCCCGGGTCGCGTTCACGATCAGGCTCACGGTGGTCTCGTGGCCCGCCGCCACCAGGGCCTTCAGGTTGCCGACGACCTCTTCCTCGGTGAGCGGTTCGCCGCCCTCGTCGGCCAGGATCAGCGCGCTGGTGAGGTCGTCGCCGGGCTCCGCGGTCTTGCGGCGCACCATCTCGGTGAAATACACGTCGAGCTCGTCGATCACCCGCAGCCGCTCGTCCTGCGGGGTGAGCATGGAGAAGAACGCCTTGTACCAGGCCAGCAGCATGGCCTGATCCGAGCGCGGCACACCCATGAGCTCGCTGACCACCTGCATCGGCAGCGGGTAGGCGAAAACCTGCTTGAGGTCGACCACCGCGCCGTCGCGGCCCGCCTCGTCGAGATCGTCCAGCAGCTCCTTGGTGAGCCGTTCGATGGTGGGCCGCAACGCTTCCAGCCGGCGGGGGGTCAGCGCCTGGGTGGTCTTGATGCGCAGGCGGCGGTGCTCGGCCCCGTCGGCGGTGAACATGGAGGTGCCCGCGTCGATCATGCCGATCAGCGGCCACTGCCTGGTCACCACGCCCGAGGTCCACAGGCCCCAGGCGTTGATGTCCTTGACCAGGCGGGGGTCGGTGAGCAGCTGGCGGGCGATCGTGTGATCGGTGACGGTCCAGGCGGGCACGCCGAGCAGTTCGATGCGGCTGATGGCGCCGGCGGCGCGCAGTCGGGCGGTCTCGCCATCGAGGTCGCTCACCATGAAGTCGATGGGCATGGCATGGGGGCATGAAGTCACTGGAAACCTCCGACGGCGCGAACTGGGCTGAAAACAACTGGTAGGGAAGTCATTCCGCGCAAGAAGGGTGACGGCCTGCGCTCCAATTGCGAGGCCGGCACCGCCAGGTCGATATCGGGTAGCCGATCCAGCAGCACCTCGATACCGGTCCGGGCGATCACCTCGGCGATCTCCTGCGCGGCGAAGGGGCAGCGGTATTCACCGTGACTGAACGCGAAATGCGCGCTGTTGCCGCTGTGCACGGCGGAGTCGGTCACGTTCTGGCGGACGTGCGGATCGGCGTTGGCAGCGGCCAGACCCAGCAGCAGCAGGTCGCCGGCGCGAATCGTTCTGTCGCCCAGACGGGTATCGCGGGCGGCCCAGCGACCGGCCAGGATCTGGGTGGGAGTGTCCTCCCACAGCACCTCGTTCATGGCCTGTCCGACACTGCGCCGCCCGCCGCCCAGCGCGGCCGCGAAGCGATCGTCGGTGAGCATGAGCCGCACCGAGTTTCCGATCCAGTCGGAGGTGGGCAGCTGCCCGGCGGCGACCACCGCCATCAGGTCGAGCACGTATTCGGTGTCGGTGAACTGATCGTGGTGCGCGAGCATGCGCGAGACCAGGTCGTTGCCGCGCGCGGCCTTGCGCTCCATCAGCAACTGCTGCATCTCGCCCATGAACGCGGCGTAGGCGGACTGCGCGTCCGCGCCGCCGTCGGCCAGCGCCTTCATGACCCGGGCCAGGTGCGGGCCGCGCTCGTCGGGCAGGCCGAGCAGCCACGACAGCGCCAGCACCGGCAGCGGGACGGCGAAGTCCGCCACCAGGTCGGCGTGCCCGCGCCCGCAGAACTCGTCGATCAGGCGATCGGCCAATTCCTCACAGTGCCTGCGCAGTTCGAACGGGTCGACCGATTCCAGCGCGGGCTCCACCATCGCCACGTGCCTGCGGTGCTCGGCCCCGGCGGTGCTGTAGATGGACGGCATGGGCGGCCCGATCATGGGCAGCAGCGGCCAGTCCTCGGGGATGTTGACCCACTGGTTCCACAGGCTCGCGTCACGCGGGAACAGTTCGGGGCTGTTGGTGACCTGGTGGATCTCGCGGTAGCCGATGACCAGCCACGCCGGGATGCCGCCGGCCAATTCCACGGCCGCCACCGAACCGTGGTCGCGCCGCATGTCGTTGTAGAGCGCGCGGGGATCGGTGTGAAAGCGCGGTCCGCTCAACGGCACGACCCCGGCGGCCGAGGTGATCGGGCAGCCCGAGGCTGTCATGACGGGGTCTCCGAGCTGTAGAGGTATTCGACCAGGCTGATCAGCACGCGCTTGGACGAATCACGCTGACGGGCGTCGCAATCGACGAGCGGGACGCGGGGGTCCAGATCCAGGGCGTCGCGCACGTCCTGCTGGGTGTGCGGTGTCCCGCCGAAGTTGTTGCAGGCCACCACGAACGGCGTGCCCTGATGTTCGAGGCGATCGATGGCGTACCAGGAGTCCGAGATTCGATGCGGGTCCACCAGCACGATCGCGCCGAGCGCGCCGGTGAACAGGCGGTCCCACAGGAACCAGAACCGCTCCTGGCCGGGCGCGCCGAACAGGTACAGCACGTGCTCGTCGTCGATCGTGATCCGCCCGAAGTCGAAAGCCACGGTGGTGGTGGACTTGTCGGGCGCGCCGGTGGGATCGTCGATGCCGTGGCCCACCTGGGTCATGGTGGCCTCGGTGTCGAGCGGGCGGATCTCGCTGACCGAACGCACCATGGTGGTCTTGCCGACGCCGAATCCGCCGACGATGACGATTTTCAAACCCTGACTGGCGGATTCGTGCAGTGGCGCGTCGGCCCGGGCCGGGCGGGGATCAGAGATTGCGGAGTCCAACGAGTACCTTCTCGAGGGTGGTGGAGTCCGGCAGCGAATGCCATTGCGCGGCAGGGCTGTGCCGCGGATGCCGGACAGTGATCTTGCCCGCGAGCAGTAGGTCCGAGAGCAGAATCGTGGTGATGCCGACCGGCAGTCGCAGCTCCGCGGCGATCTCCACGACCGCGGCCGGGGTGCGGCAGATCTGCAGGATCGCGGCGTGCTCGGACTGCATGCCCGGCGCCGGATCACATTCGCTGACAACGAGGGTGACGAGATCGAAGGCGTCCGAGTCCGGCCGGCTCCGTCCGCCGGTGAGCGTGTAGAGCCGGTCCGGATCCTCCTGTGGCCTGGTCACGACACGCTCGCGCCCCGGACCCGCGGTGCGGCGGCCAAGTGCTCGCCGAGCTGCTCGACCAACTCCTTCATGTTGTGGCCGACGAGCCCGGCATCGGCGTCCTCGGCGGCGACCACCGCGATATGGGCGCCCACCCCGGCTTCGACGATGAACAGGATGCCGCCGTAGAACTCGGTCATGGACTGGCGCACCCCACCGCGCCCGTCCCCGAATTCGACCGACGCGCCGTGCGAGAGGCTCTGCATGCCCGCGGCGATCGCGGCCAGCTGATCGGCGCTGTCGTTGCCCAGCTCGGAGGTGTGGCAGATCTTCAGTCCGTCACCGGATAGCAGCAGGGCGTGCCTGGTGCGCGGGGTACGGACGAGCAGCTGCTCCAGCAGCCAGCCCAGCTGCGTTGCCGAGAGGGTCATCGATCGGTCTCCAAGGGTGGGTTTGCGTCACCGGCGTTCTCACGCCCGGCCACCGCGCGCTGGAAGGCGCCCAGCGCGGCCGGTGAGGGGGTTCGGGACGAGAGGGGGAACGCCGGTGCAGCGGGTGCGGACAGTCCCTGCGGATGAGCCGCGGCCAGCGCACTGCCCCGCTGCCGCTTGGGCAGCCGGGCGGTCGTGGAAGCCGGTGAGCTCGGCGGGGTTTCGGTGCCGGCCGAGTCACGTCCGGGCAGCGGGGTGGTGCTGCCGGAGAAACCGGCGGGGGGATTCGAGGGCGGGGTATTCGGTGCGGTGGTGGAATTCGGCACCGGGGACTGCCAATAGTCCTGGGCCGGTGCGCGATCGGCCGCCGGACCGGGCTGTGGTCGCGGCGGTTCGAGGGCGGCGGGGGGAGTGCCGGGGAGTTCGGGAGCCGAACTCGGCAGGGCCGCGGGGGAACCCAGCAGCCCGGTGGTGTTGTCCGAGAGTGTCCGCGCGGCGGCGGTATTGGCGGCGGGCTCGGCGGTCAGGGCGGCGGGCAGGGTGAAGAAGTCGTGCGAGGCGCCGGCGGGCAGGGCTTCCGGTTCGGCGGTCGCCGGCAGGGCGGTGCGCCGGGGCAGGGCGATGGGCAGGCCCGGGGAGGTGACGGTGCCGCCCGCGAGCACGGGAATCGCGGTCGCGACGGGCTCCGCCGCACCGGTCGCGGCGGGCCGGGGGCGCTCCAGCCGGGTGGTCAGTTCACGGGGGACGACCACGACCACCGCGGTGCCGCCGATGGCGGAGGGGCGGAAGGACACCGTGAGATCGTGCTTGCGGGCCAGGTGGCCGACCACGGCGAGGCCGAGCCGGGTGCCCGAGAGCGAGGACAGATCCGAGTGCGCGCCGCGAGCCGACGGGTTCGCGCCGTCGCCGCCGACCGCGAGTTCGGCTCGGCGCAAAGCGGATTCGCTCATGACCAGGCCGCTGTCCTCGATGGTGATGACCACTCCCGCGGGCACCTCCGCCGCGTAGACGTGCACCTCGGTGGTGGGCGGGGAGAAGTTGCAGGCGTTGTCCAGGAGTTCGGCCAGCACGTGCATGACGCCCTCGGCCGCGTGCCCGGCGACGGCGATCTCGGCGACCGCGCGCAGGCGCACCCGCTGATAGCCCGCGACACGGCCCATCGCGCCACGCAGAATCGACTCCATGGCAATGGGTTTGGCCCAGCGCCGGCCCGAGCGCGCGCCGCTGAGCACCGCGATGCTGTCGGCCAGGCGACCGGCCTGCGCGGTGCGGTGATCGAGTTCGAGCAGGTCCTCGAGGACGCGGGGGTCCGCGTGCCGGTGCTCCATCTCGCGCAGTTCGGCGAGCATGCTGGTGCTCATGGCCTGCATGCGACCGGCGGCGCCGGCGAAGGCCGCCATGGCCGCGGAGCGCCGGTTCTCGCTGTCCTTGACCTCGCGCCTGCGCGCGGTCACGGCTTCCTCCAGCGCCTGAGCGTGGTTGTGCACCTCGGTGATTCGCGCGTTCGCGGAGGCCACGTAGGAGGCCAGGCGGGTCTGGGTCTCGGCGTTCGCCGCGGCTTCGCCCGCACGTGCCCGCTGCATTTGCGATCGGAAGTGGACCGCGGTCGTGACCGCGGCGCACAGCAGCACCCCGGCGATCGACCCGCCCACGATGAGGGCGACGCGTGATTCTTCGGGTGCGGACAGGACCGCCGCGACCACTCCGGCTGCGGCAATCGCCGCGCACGCCAACAGCGTTCCGACCAGCAGGCCGATACCCTCAACGGTATTCGGCCGGCCGCCCGGCGGATTCGATGACTCCGACAAGCTTTGCACTTCCGCACTCACGTTCACCGAGGCGAACGCCCCGGCGTGACCGAGTTCGGTGCCGGGGCACACGAAATGCGCCTACCGGCAACCGGATTCGGATCTCGCGGAGGAGCATAGGCGTCTGAGAAGGTTGGCGCTACCCGAGGGCGAACGCCCCGGCAAACCACGGTCCCACTGAGTGAGGAGCAGTTGGGGCGAGATGAAAACTACTGGGCGGTAGGGGTTCACGCCGTGCCTTCGCCACCTCGTCGGAAGGCTCGGAGGGGAGTGGGCGTCGGCGGCCCGGCTGTGGATGCACCGCCGCCCTCGGACCGGGTCGGCGGCCCGCCGGCTGTCGGGCCGTGCGTCGCTGTCGGTCGCCGGCTCCGGCGAGACGGACGCACGCGAGCACCGGGGCGAGCCGCCGGTCGGCATCGTTGGCCGGCGAGGATCGCACAGCTCTCCCCGGCGGGGTCGCGATCCCGAGCCATCGGCTCCGGCGGAACGGCGGTACCCGGCGAATTCGTGCCGGAGCGGCGCGGCTCCACGATCGCCGGGGTGCGGTTGCTTCCTGTCTTCAGCGGTGCGTCGGACGCGGCCGTGTGGGTCGCCGAGTGTCGGGAGTTGTCCCGGGTGTGGTCGAGAGCGCTGGTTCGACGGACACCGCCCGTGCCGCCGAGTCGCGCGCCGTCTCGAGGGTGGTGATCGAGGGGTGGCCGGGGACGAGTCCGCCTCGGCGTGTGCGTGGCTCGGCGTGTCGCGAGGTGTACGAGCTGGTCCCGGGGACGGGCGAGGGATGCTGGAGGTTTGCACGACATCCGACGCGGAGGTGGCGATGGGCTATCGAGCAGGGTTGATCGGGGCATTGGTGGCGGGCGTGTGCCTGGGTGCGGCGGGTGAGGCGGGGGCCGCGCCCGAGCCGCCGCAGGTGGAGGTGCCGCCGCGGACCTCCATTTCGGTGCGGTCGGTGGTGCCGGGGGTGCAGTGGGGGACCGCGAACGAACGGGAGTCGCGGGGCGGGCTGTCGATCGTGAAGCTCTACATGGCCGATTACGCGCTACGGCACGGAGACGGGTCGGAGGAGGATAAAAGGCTGGGGGAGCGAATGATTCGCTACTCCGATGACGGGGCGGCGGATGCCATGGCGGCCAAGTACCCGCAGGCGATCGACGCGGTGGCGGCCGAGTATCAGCTCTCGGCGACCCAGGGCTCGGGCGGCTGGGCGGTCTCCTCGACGAGCACCGCCGACGTCTCGGACTTCCTGGCGGCCAAAATGCGCTCCGATCCGGAGAGCCCGGTGCTGACCTGGATGTCCGAGGCGAGCCCGACCGCGGCCGACGGCACCGTGCAGGACTGGGGCACCTCGCGCCTGCCGCAGGTGCAGGGCAGTAAATGGGGCTGGGCGGATGTGGGCGTGCCCGAGGTCGCCTCCGCCTCGTACGGGCCGGGTTTCACGGTCTCCGCGCACACCTACGGCACGGCGGACGAGCAGACCGAGGATGTGCTCGGGGCGGTGACCGGGCTGGTCACGGACCTGTGGACGGCCAACTCCAGGCCGTGCCTCCTGCCGCAGATCGGCTGGTGCGGCCCGGCGTGAGAACCGCGCCGGGGAATCAGCGTGACCGCCGACACCCTTGTCCGCCAAACACTTGTAGTTTAACAATAGTTGCATGACGGCAACCATTGGCGAGCTGAGCAGGCGTCGCAAGACGATCATTCTGGTGACCTGCTGCCTGAGCCTGCTCATCTCGTCCATGGACGCCACGATCGTCAATGTCGCCATCCCGGCGATTCGGTCGGATCTCGGCGCGTCGATGTCGCGCCTGCAATGGATCGTCGACGTCTACACCCTCACCCTGGCCAGCCTGCTCATGCTCTCGGGCGCGCTCGCGGATCGCTTCGGGCGCAAGCGCGTCTTCCGGATCGGGCTGCTGATCTTCGCGGCCGGCTCCCTGGCGTGCAGTCTCGCGCCCACCATCGAGGTGCTGATCGGCGCGCGGTTCCTGCAGGCCGTCGGCGGGTCCATGCTCAATCCGGTCGCGATGTCGATCATCACCACGGTTTTCACCGGCCGCGTGGAACGTGCTCGCGCCGTGGGGATCTGGGGTGCGGTCGTCGGCATCTCCACGGCCCTGGGCCCGCTCGTGGGCGGCGGGCTCATCGATGCCCTGGGCTGGCAATCGGTGTTCTGGATCAACCTGCCCATCGTGGCGGTGGCCTTCACACTCACCACGCTGTTCGTGCCCGAGTCCAAATCCACCCAGCCGCGCGGAATGGATTGGCTCGGACAGCTTCTGGTCATGACGGTGCTGTTCACCCTGGTGTTCGGTCTCATCGAGGACCGCCCGCGCATGCTGATCATCACCGCGGTGGCGCTGGGAGGCTTCCTCTGGCACGAGGCTCGGCACCGCACGCCCTTCATCGATCTGCGCTTCTTCCGTAGCGTGCCGTTCGCCTCGGCCACCGTGATCGCGGTGTGCGCGTTCGCCGCCCTGGGCGCGTTCCTGTTCGACATGTCGCTGTATCTGCAAGGCACACGCGGCTTTTCGGCGGCATACACCGGGGTGCTGTACCTGCCCATGGCGCTGGGCATGCTCGTGTTCTCGCCGCTGTCGGGCCGGCTGGTCGGGCAGCGCGGCACCCGGCCGTCGCTGCTGGCGGCGGGCACGCTCATGGCGCTGGCCGCGGCCGGGCTGACCCGGCTCACCCCCGAGACCGCGATCTGGCAGCTGGTAATCCTGTTCGCGCTCTTCGGTATCGGCTTCGGCATGGTCAATGCCCCCATCACCACCGCGGCCGTCAGCGGCATGCCCCTGGATCGGGCGGGCGCGGCCGCTGCGGTGGCCTCCACCAGCCGTCAGGTCGGCGTGAGTCTGGGCGTGGCCCTGTGCGGTGCGGTCAGCGGCGCGGGGCTGTGGTGGATCATCACCGCCCTCGCGGTCGCGATCCTCGGCTTGGGGGTCGCCGCGAATACCGAGTGGGCGTACCGTTCCCGGGATCGCGTCGCACCACTGCTCGAACAGAAGGTTTCCGCCCATGCCGGATGATCCCACCCCCGACGAGGTCTGGCAGCTGCTCACCCACGTGGTCATGGACACCCGGGACGGGTGGAAGCGGGCGGTCATCGAGCGAACGGGGTTGCCGTTCAGCAGGATTCGTGTCCTGCGACGATTGCGGCCGGGGCCGCTGACGGTCAAGGCGCTGGCCAATGCCGCCACGATGGACGCCCCGGCCACCACGGTCGCGATCAACGATCTCGAGGAGCGCGGGCTGGTGGTGCGCGAGGTGGACGCGGGCAATCGCCGCCGCAAGCTGGTCTCGCTCACCGAGGCCGGGCGGCAGGTCGTCGCGGTGGCGGTGGCCACCCCCGACCCCGCGCCGCCCGAGGTCGCCGAACTCGGTCCGGACGAACTGCGCGTACTGCGCGATCTGCTGCGCAAGCTCGAGCATTGAGCCGATCCGGGGTCGCGACGGCCGTAGGGTGGGCCGGGTGCGATACCGACATCTCAAAGCTCTGACCGTGCTCTGCGGCGCGCTGCTGATCGGCGGCAGCGGTCAGGTCGCCGCAGCGCCGATCGCCGCCGCCCGGCCCGTGGCCGATCAGCTCGGGACGCGATGGCCCGGTGTTCCGGGAATCGAGCGCGCGGTCGTGCTCGACCCCGGCCACAACGGCGGCGGCGGTGCGCATCCCGAGGTCATCAATGCCCAGGTGCCCGACGGGCGCGGCGGCAGCAAGGCCTGCAACACCACCGGGACCGGTGCGAACGACGGGTACACCGAACACGAATTCAACTGGGACGTGGCGGTCCGGGTGCGCGATCTGCTCACCGCGCGCGGCATCCGCGTGGTCATGTCCCGGGACGGCGACGACGGGGCCGGGCCCTGCGTCGATGAACGCGGCACCCTCGGCAATCGCGTGAACGCCGCCGCGGTGGTCTCCATTCACGCCGACGGCAACACCGGCGCGAACGCCCACGGCTTCCACGTCGCACACTCCTCGCCCCCGCTCAACGACGCCCAGGGCGAACCCTCCGCCCGCCTGGCCACCGTCCTGCGCGACGGTCTGCGCGGCGCGGGCTTCGTCCCCTCCACGTACGTGGGCTCCGACGGTCTCAACCCCCGCCCCGACCTGGCCGGCCTCAACTTCGCCGAACGCCCCGCCGCCCTGGTCGAATGCGGCAACATGCGCCACCCCGACGACGCCGCCCTGCTCGAATCCCCGGACGGCCGAGCCCGATTGGCCGCCGCCCTGTCGACGGCGATCCTGGCGTACCTGGGCTAGCCGGTTGCTGCTCGGCCCGGCCGAACCCCACACGCGCGGCGGGGGCGCCCCGGCGGGGCCGCGAGAACTTCGCGGCGGGCTGGCGCGCGGTGGAGCTTTCACCGGTTCCGCAGCGGTGCGCCGCTGCGGAACCGGGGCCGACGGGCCTTCGGTGTTCGTCTGCCGGCGGTGCCTGCCGGTGCCCGAGGAACATCCCGCGGGTGGGGCGCACCGGAATGCGGTTGCCGGGTAGATCGGCGGAACCCCTCGGATCCGCGGCGACTCGCGAGGTCAGGTGCGGTCGGGTCGAGTGTGGCGTGAGTACATTTGCCTCAACGTTGCCGAGCCCGGAGCTCCGGGCCAGTGGGTGCGGAGGCGCTGTGACCACGACCGATGCCGGGGCGCGCGGCAGGTTCGCCAACTGGCTGCTGGCCGACGTCAACGAGCCGCACGCGCAGCTCCCCGGGCCGCTGGCCAAGCCCGCGCCCAAGGAGCAGCGGCATTCCTGGTGGAAGGTCATGTGCCTCACCGGCGTCGACTACTTCTCCACCCTCGGCTATCAGCCGGGCATCGCCGCGCTCGCCGCCGGGGTGCTCTCACCGCTGGCCACGCTGGTGCTGGTGGCGCTCACCCTGCTCGGCGCGCTGCCGGTGTACCGGCGGGTCGCGGGGGAGAGCCCGCACGGCGGCGGCTCCATCGCCATGCTCGCGAGCTTCCTGCCGAACTGGTGGGGCAAGCTGCTCGTGCTGGTGCTGCTGGGCTTCGCCGCCACCGACTTCACCATCACCATGACCCTCTCGGCGGCCGACGGCGCGGCGCACATCGTGGAGAACCCGCTCGTTCCGGACGCGCTGCACGGGCACAATCTCGCCATCACCCTGATCCTGCTGGCGCTGCTCGCCGCGGTTTTCCTCAGGGGCTTCTCCGAGGCGATCGGCATCGCCGTGGTGCTGGTCGGGGTGTTCCTGTCACTGAACGTCGTGGTCGCGGTGACCGGGATCGTGCAGGTCCTCGAACACCGGCACCTGGTCACCGACTGGACGCACGCGCTCACCGCGCAGCACGGCAATCCCTTCCTGATGGTCGCGGTCGCGCTGCTGGTGTTTCCCAAACTGGCCCTGGGCCTTTCGGGGTTCGAGACCGGCGTGGCGGTCATGCCGCAGATCAGGGGCAGCGCGTCCGACACCGAGGAACATCCGCGCGGGCGCATCGTCGGCGCGCGCAAACTGCTCACCACCGCCGCGCTCATCATGAGCGGATTCCTCATCGTCACCAGCTTCATCACCACGATCCTGATCCCGGAGGCGGCTTTCGAGCCGGGCGGACCGGCCAACGGGCGCGCGCTGGCGTATCTGGCGCACGAACACCTCGGCACCGTCTTCGGCACGATCTACGACATCAGCACCATCGCCATCCTGTGGTTCGCGGGCGCTTCGGCCATGGCGGGCCTGCTCAACCTGGTGCCGCGCTATCTGCCGCGCTTCGGCATGGCCCCGGAGTGGGCGCGCCAGATCCGGCCCCTGACACTGGTTTTCGCGGCCATCGCCTTCCTGATCACCTGGTACTTCGACGCCGACGTGGACTCGCAGGGCGCGGCATACGCGACCGGCGTGCTGGTACTGATCACCTCGGCCGCGGTGGCGGTGACCCTGTCGGCGGCGCGAGCGGGCGAGCGGCACAAGGTCTTCGGGTTCGGCCTGGTGTCGGTGATCTTCGTGTACACCACCATCGACAACATCATCGAGAAGCCCGAGGGCGTCCACCTGGCCGTGCTCTTCGTGCTCGCGATCGTGCTGGTGTCCTTCGTCTCCCGCTTCCGGCGAGCGTTCGAACTGCGCGCTATCGAGGTCCGGTTCGACGACGCGGCCGGACGGTTCATCGACGAGTTGGCCGCGCGGGGCGAAGTCCGCGTCGTCACCCACCAGATCGGTCAGCGCCTGCCGCGGGAATACGCCGAGAAGGAAGCCGACCAGCGCCGCGAGAGCCACCTGCCCGCGGACGAGCCGATCCTGTTCCTGGAGGTGACCGTCAAGGACCCCTCCGAGTTCAGCACCGATCTACTGGTGACCGCGGTCGAGGTGGAGCGGTACCGCATCCTCTCGGTCGAGGCCGCGGCCGTGCCCAACTCCATCGCCGCGATCCTGCTCGCCATCCGTGACCGCACCGGCCCCCCACCGCACGTGTACTTCGAATGGTCCGAGGGCAGCCCGCTGGCTAATCTCGCCCGCTTCTGGTTCGTCGGCGAAGGCGAGGTGGCCCCGGTGACCCGCGAGGTGCTGCGCCGGGCGGTGCCGCGCCGTTCGCAGCGGCCGCACGTGCACGTCGACAGCTGATCCCCCGCGCAGATCACCTGGGCATTACGGGTTCGGCCGCAGACCGGGCAAGATCGTCATTCGGCACGTCACCCGGCGTGTCCGGCCGGTGATTCTCCGGTCGCCGAATCTAGATGTAACTAGCAGTCCCATATACGCGTAGAATTTTGCTACGCTCATGCAGCAATCACGTGGGACCCATCACAACGGACCCAGCACGACGCTGTGCCGACAGAACAACCAGGAGTATCGATGAAGCTACTTCCGAAGCGGGGCCGCCGACCGGTGACCGAACCCGGTGAGGTGGCGCTTCATGCCCGTAACGTGCGATTCGACTGGTCGAATACCAAGCCGGTCTGGATGACCAAGGAGCCCATCGCCTCGCACGTTCTCAATGCCCTGAGCATGCTGCTGCCCGAGGGCGAGCGCATGTTCCTGGTGACCTACGGCGAAGCCTTGGAACTGGTGCGCGACGAGAAGCTGCGCGAAGCCATGATCGGCTTCATCGGCCAGGAGTCCATGCACGCCGAGAGCCACAACGGCGCACTCGAAGAGGTGCTGGCCACGCACGGCATCGACGTCGAACCCTATGTGCGCCAGGCGGAATACCTCTTCCGCAAGACCCTGGGCCCGCGCGAGGGCGGCACCGACGCCAAGCGGCAGCAGGTGCTGGTGGAACGGCTCGGCGTGATCGCCGCGCTCGAGCACTTCTTCGCCTTCCTCGGCGACTGGGTGCTCAACGCCGACCTCGAGCAGTTCGACGCCGACCCGCAGATGCTGGACCTGTTCCGCTGGCACGGTGCCGAAGAGGTCGAGCACCGGATGGTCGCGCACGACGTGGCCGAGTACTTCGGCGTCGGTTACGTCCGCCGCGGGGCTCTGATGCTGATCATCTTCCCGGTGTTCATCGCGCTGCTGCTGCGTGGCACGAAGTACCTCGTGCACCAGGATCCGGCGCTGCCCGATCACAGATATCCCATGCTGGTGGGGCGGATCTTCGCCTCGATGTGGCGTGGTGCGGTGCCGGGCATCCCGTCCCTGCTGATCAGCGCGCTGTCCACCTTCAAGCCGGGCTACACCCCCGAGCCGGTGGGTTCGAGTGCGCAGGCCATCGCCTACCTCGCCCAGTCCCCGGCGGCTCGGATCATGGCCTCGTGACCATGACTCGACCGGTCCCGTTCGATCCGCCGCGTGACCTGTACGGCAAGGCACGACCCGACCGCACCACCCGGGTGCTCGACGCGATCGCGGAAACGCGCCTGCGCTGGACCACACTGGTGAACCGCAAGGAACCGCCCGCCGCGTTCGACGACCGGCGGCTGCCGCTGGTGCTGGTCGAGCGCCGCGTGGAGGCGCACGACAACGACGTGGTCAGCCTCATGCTCATCGCACCGGACGGCCGGGCACTGCCGGCGTGGCGGCCGGGCGCGCACCTGGACGTGGAACTGCCCTCGGGGCGGATCCGCCAGTACTCGCTGTGCGGGGATCCGGCGGATCGGCACAGCTACCGAATCGCGGTGCGGCGCATACCCAACGGTGGCGGCGGCTCCATCGAGATCCACGACGCGCTGGCCGTCGGCTCCCAGGTGACCGTGCGGGGGCCGCGCAACGCCTTCCCGTTCGTGCTGCCCGGCTACGGATCCTCCGCCGCCCGAGTGCATTTCGTGGCGGGCGGCATCGGGATCACGCCCATCCTGCCCATGATCCGCATGGCGGAGTCGCTGGGCGTGCGGTGGACCATGGTGTACGCCGGGCGATCTCGCGACACCATCCCGTTCCTGTCCGAGCTCGAGGCCTTCGGCGAGCGGGTCACCATTCGCACCGACGACGAGCACGGTCTGCCCACCGGGGCGGATCTGCTGCCGGGCGTCGGCGGGGACACCTCGGTGTACTGCTGCGGGCCGGTCGTCATGACCCAGGCCATCGCGGACCGCGTGCGCGAGATGCCCGGCGTGGAAATGTATTCCGAGCGTTTCTCACCGCCGCCGGTGGTCAACGGCACCGCCTTCCAGGTCGAGCTGGCCCGCACCGGCATCACCATCGAGGTGCCCGCGGACAAGTCGGTGCTGGAGGAAGTGCTCAAGATCCGCCCGGACAGCCCGTATTCCTGCCGCCAGGGGTTCTGCCGCACCTGCCGGGTGCGGGTGACCGAAGGCGAAGTCGACCATCGCGACACCGTGCTCACCGCGAAGGAGCGGGCCGCCGGCGACGCGCTCATCTGTGTATCCCGCTGCGCCGGGGAACGTCTGGTGCTGGACCTCTAGTCCGTTCCCCGAACCTTGCCCAGGAGAAGATCGATGACCGATCAACCGACCATCATCCCCGCGAGCGAGCGCCTCGTGCGCAGCGGCGAATTCGAGATCGCCGTATACGAATACGGCGAGCCGTCCGCGGAAACCATTGTGCTGGTGCACGGCTGGCCCGATGACAATCACCTCTGGGATCGCGTGGTGCCGCTGCTGGCCGACCGCTTCCACGTGGTCACCTACGACACCCGCGGGCACGGCCGCTCCACCCGCACCGATCGGACCGAGGACTACCGGCTCGAGCACTTCGCCGCCGACTTCTTCGCCGTCGCCGACGCGGTGAGCCCGGACCGGCCCGTGCACGTGCTCGCGCACGACTGGGGCTCGGTCGAGATGTGGGAGGCGGTGTGCGAGCCGAAGGCGGCCGAGCGCGTGCTGTCCTTCACCTCGGTGTCCGGTCCGAACCTCGATCACCTGGGCAAGTGGGTGCGCGGCGATCTGTCCCGGGGCAAGGTCTGGGGTCCGTTCACCCAGCTGCTGTCCTCGGCGTACACCGGTCTGTTCATGACCCCGGGCCTGCCCAAGGTCGTGCTGCGCCCGCTCGGCACCGAGAAGATGTGGTCGCGTTTCGTCGGCCTCATGAACGACACCGCGCCCGCCAACATCAAGTTCGGGCCCGAGTTCCGGCGCGACTTCTTCGACGGCATGCGCATCTACCGCGCGAACATCCTGCCGCGGCTGAGCGATCCGCGTGAGCGCCGCACCGAGGTGCCGGTGCAGCTGATCATCGCGCGCCGCGACGTGGCGGTGCGGCCCGCGGGCTACGCCGACACCAAGGAATGGGCGCCGAACCTGTACCGCCGCGAGGTCGGCGGCGGGCACTGGCTGCCGTTCTCGCATCCGGAACTGCTGGCCACCGCCACCACCGAACTCATCGACTCGCTGCGCACCGGGGAGAGCACGCGCGCGCTGCGCCGGGCCGAAGTCGGCCGGGAGCTGGGGAGCTTCGAGGATCAGCTGCTGGTCATCACCGGCGGCGGCAGCGGCATCGGCCGCGAGACCGCGCTGGCGTTCGCGCGGCGCGGAGCCGAGGTGGTGCTCTCGGACATCAACCTGGACTCGGCCAAGGAAACCGCGGAACTCATTGCGCGCGAAGGCGGTACGGCGCACGCGTACCAGCTCGACGTGTCCTCCGAGGCCGCGGTGACCGAGCACGCCGCCACCGTGATCGCCGCGCACGGCGTGCCGGACATCCTGATCAACAACGCGGGCATCGGGCAGGCGGGCGACTTCTTCGACACTCCCGCCGCCGAATTCGATCGCGTGCTCAACATCAACCTGTACGGGGTCGTCAACGGCTGCCGGGCGTTCGGAAAGGCCATGGCCGACCGCGGCCTGGGCGGGCACATCGTGAACCTGTCCAGCATGGCGGCCTACACCCCGCAGCGCGGATTCTCCGCGTACTCCACCAGCAAGTCCGCGGTCTTCATGTTCTCGGACTGCCTGCGCGCGGAGCTGGCGGGCAAGAACATCGGCGTGCACACCATCTGCCCCGGCATCGTGCACACCAATATCGTTGCCACCACCCGATTCTCCGGGGTCTCGGCCGCCGAGGAAGCCGCCAAGCAGGAGAAGTTCGACAGGCTCTACGCCGCGCGGCGCTACGGGCCGGAGAAGGTCGCCGAGCAGATCGTGAAGTCGGTGGAGAGCAATCGCGACGTGGTTCCGGTGACGCCGGAGGCGTGGCTGCAGTACCGGTTCAACCGGTTCGCGCCGGCGGTGGCGCGGTTCTTCGCCGCCCGGGTGAAGCTGACCTAGAAGTTCACGCGCTGTTCCGCGCCCGCTGCGAAACGCAGCGGGCGCGGAGTCGTATAACCGGGGAGAGGCGGCGGGACGGCTTCGGAATCGGAGTTGTCCGGGCCCGTCGGTGTCGGTAGTTTTCGGCTACGTGGAGGCCGCCCGGCGTCCACGACGGCGGCGAGAGTGCGAGGGAACGAATGGAAGTCCTCTTCGGCCTGGTGTGCATCGGCCTGACGCTGGCGTTCGTGGTCGCGATCATCGTGGCCATCGCCCGCGCGTCCGGCCGCCGTCGCAACGAGCATCGTGACCAGCGCTGGCGGCGCGGCGGGTACTACGGGGCGTCCGGGTCCGGGGGCGCGTACCACCACGGGCACAGCGGCTGTGGCGGGGGAAGCCATCACGACCACGGTTCGTCCGGTTGCGGCGGGGGTTCGTCCTCCGACAGCGGGGGCAGCGGCTCCTGCGGGGGTGGCAGCAGCAGTTGCGGCGGTGGCAGCAGTTCGTGTGGAGGCGGCGGCAGCAGCTGCGGTGGGGGCAGCAGCAGTTAGTAGCGACGGGTGTCGGGCAGAGCCGAGGCGGAGTCCGCCTCGGCTCTTCGCTTTCTCGTTGCGCCGCTGCGGTTTCGGCATCCCGTCGCGTGCTCGCCGGCCACGGTTTCGTAAAAGCGCGGCGACGAGAACCTAACGGTCGGGCGGCTTCTCGGAATATCGGTTGTCTGGGACCGTCGAGTGCCAGTAGCTTTCGGCTAGGGAGGATGAGCCGCGGTCGCTGACGGCGGCGAGAGTTCGGGGGAACGTATGGAAATCCTATTCGGCTTCGTCTGTATCGGCCTGGTGGTGGCGTTCGTGATCGGCATCATCGTGGCTTTCGTCCGCGCGGGCACGCAACGGCGCAACACCCAGCGGCGCAACAACCAATGGCGGCGCGCCGGGTCCTACGGGGGAGGCGGCGGCAGCAGCAGCGGATGCGGTGGCGGCAGTAGCTGCGGTGGCGGGAGCAGCAGCTGCGGTGGTGGCAGCAGCGGTTGCGGTGGCGGCGGTGGCGGTGGTGGCTGCGGCGGAGGCGGCGGTTAGCCGCGAGCGCCATGGAACTCGTCTTCAGCCTGCTGTGTCGCGGAGCGCCTGTTCGATCTCGGCGACCCTGGTCTCGGGAATGCCCCACGGCCGGTCGACGCCCACGACGGTGTCCATGTTCCAGAGCACGCACTGCTCGCCGGGGCGCGCGACCATCGACCAGGCCACCACGGTCCGGCGCAATTGCTCCGCGACGGGTTCGGGGTCGGCGTTCTTGCCGGCGCCGAACCCGTCGCCGTCCGGGAAATGGTGCAGGAACTGCCCGTAGGCGTCCCGGCAGAAGCGTTCGTACCGTTGCGTGCACAGGATCAGGCCGTGCCACGCCTCATCGACCGAATGCGAGGGCATACCGATCACCTGCGAGTCGCGCAGGGCCGCCCCGCAGCACCGCAACCACTGTCGCAGACCGGTTTCCACCAGGTCGCGGGGCTGCCAGGGGCACGTCTTGAAGACCGCCTCGGAGAGTACGAGCGAATCGACGGCCCGGTTCATCTCGTCGAGGCCGGGCCGTCGAAAACGTTGCAGGAGCATGACTCACGGTACGTCGGCGGTCTTGCCACCGCGAGTGGCGCGCAGACTGGTCAGGGTGACGGTCGCCAGCACCACCACGATCACCACCAGCGAGGCCGCGGTCGGGATGGTCGGCACGCCCGCCCAGACGCCGTGTGCCCAGTGCAGCACCAGCTTCACGCCGATGAAGGCGAGGATGATCGCCAGGCCGTAGGCCAGGTGCACCAGTCGCGAGAGCGCGGCGTTCAGGACGAAATACAGTGCGCGCAAACCGAGTAGGGCGAAGGCGTTGGTGGCGAACACCAGGAACGGGTCACCGGTGACGCCGTACACCGCGGGCACCGAGTCGACGGCGAACACGAGGTCGGTGGCCATGACGGCCGCGACCACCAGCGCCAGCGGGGTCAGGGCGCGGCGACCGGCCTCGCGGACGGTCATGCGGGTGCCCCGGTAGTCGTCGGTGACCGGCATGAACCGGCGCAGCAGCCTGACCGACTTCATCTCCGAGATGTCCACGGCCTGTTCGTGTCCGCTCATGGCGTCGGAGAGCAGCTTGATCGCGGTGATCAGCAGGATCACGCCGAACAGCAGGAAGGCCCAGTCCAGGGTGGCCAGGGCGGCCGCGCCGAGGGCGATGAAGATGCCGCGCAGCACCAGCGCGCCGGCGATGCCATAGAGCAGGACGCGCTGGGCCAGGGCGGCCGGGACCGCGAAGGCGCTCAGCAGCAGCATGAACACGAAGAGGTTGTCGACCGAGAGCGATTTCTCGAGCAGATATCCGGTGAAGAACTCGACGCCGATCGTGGAACCGTTACTCGCCCAGAGGTATACGCCGAAGGCGACCGGGAGGGCGATGTAGAAGACGGTCCAGCCGATGGCCTCGCGCATCGAGACTTCGTGCGGGCGGCGGGTCAGTGCGAAGTCGAGAACCAGTAGCGCCAGCACGACGCCGATGGTGCCCGCCCACAACCAGGGCGTACCGATGGATTCGACGCCGGCGGAACTCGCCAGCAGGGATACGGAGGTGCTCAAAACGGGGTCTCCTCAAGCGCGGTCAAGCGGCTTGAGGTCTCCTTCACCCGTATTTCAGGGCAACCACCCGGGGTTCGCGATGGCGCGATCCGTATTGACCGGAATGATTCGTGGGAAGTACTCCCCTCGCCGGACAGGATAGCCGAGCCTTAGCTCACCTGTCCAGTTCGAGGGGATTGCCCCGGTCGGCGCTCGCTATCGCGGAGTCAGCACCACCACGGCCAGCTGCCGTGTCGTCTTCTTCTGATATTCCGCGTACCGCCCCTGATTGACCTTGTCGACGATCGCGAAGCGACGCGCGTAGTCCGGGTCGTCCGGGTACGTGGCCGTCGCGACGACCGGGATCCGCTTGGTTCCGACCTGGATCTCGACCTCGGGCTTGGCCTTGAGGTTCGCCAACCACCCCGGTGGCCGCGACGATCCTCCGTTGGAGGCGGTGACCAGGTACGAGTCCCCGTCCCGCCCGTAGGTGAGCGCCGAGGTCCGCTCCTGCCCGGTCTTCCTGCCGACGGTCCGCAGCAGCAGCGTCGGGTTCCCGAACAGCAGCCGGTGCCCCACCAGCCCCCGGCTGTTCTCGTACAACCACTGATGCCCCCGCAACACGTTCACGAACAGCGAAGCCACAGCAACCTCCATTCCCTCGATCCGCCTACGACACACCAGGTTCCCCCGCGGCCGAGTAGGCAACGCCACACTCGAAGCGGTACCATCCCATCGCCCGCAGCTTCCCGCCGCGGTCAGGGGCGGTAGCTCAGTCGGTTAGAGCCGTGGACTCATAATCCATTGGTCGTGGGTTCGAGCCCCACCCGCCCCACTCACTATTCGGCCAGGGTCGAGTCCAGGACCCACTGCCGGTACCCGGGATGTGCCTCGGACACCGGGACGGCCAGGACCTGGGGTACGTCGTAGGGGTGGTGTTCGTTCGCCGCCTCGATGATCGCGGGGACCAGGGAACGGCGGGTGTGCAGGAGGGCCAAGGCCTCCTCGGCCTCCTCGATCTCGCCTTCCCAGCGGTAGATCGACCGCACGCCCGGGATGATGTTCCCGCACGCGGCGAGTCGTTTCTCCACCAGCAGCCGGGTGAAGTCCGCGAGCTGGTCCTCGTCGGGGCCCGCGATCGATACGTCTACAAGCTCATCTGCTGCCATGGCGGCAAGTCTCCCTCGAGCCGGGCGGCCCCGGGTGCTGCTCGAGGACCCTCCGTCACAACGACCCGGTGTGTCCGGCAGTTTCGGGCGGTGCGCCGCGCGGGCGTGTTCCTGGGCCGATCCGTGCTGGTGATGGCCTAGTTTTCCAGCTATGGCGGTAGCGAAGAAGCGGTCGGCCGGGTCAGTCGATGCCGCCGTGCACCGTCCGGGGGTCGAGCGCCGGAGGTTTCTGACCTATCTACTGGCGGCGCCGACGGTGACGATCGCGGGGCGGTTCGTCGCCGAGGGGGAGTGGGCGGGGGTGGCGGGGGCCGCGCCGGTGGCGGCGGCCGGTCGCGGCGAGATCATCGACCTGGGGGAGCTGGCGCGGTTGGGGACCATTGCCACCGCACCGCTCATGGTGTTGACCGTCGGGACGGACGGGGGTGCGCGGTTTCTGCTGCCGCGGCTCGAGTGCGGGCAGGGGATCGCCACCGGGGTGGCGATCATGATCGCGGAAGAGCTCGATCTGGAGGTGGATCGGGTCGAGGTGCAGCTGGAGCGGGCTCGGGGGGAGTTGGTGGCCAATCAGTTGACCGGCGGGTCCACATCGACTCGGGCGCTTTACGATCCGGTTCGGGTTCTCGCCGCCACCGCGCGACGGCGGCTCGTGCAGGCCGCTGCGGACCGGTGGGGAGTCGCCGCGGACTCGGTGCGGACCGAAGACGGTGAGGTTCGGGGGTCAGGGGGGCTGCGGTTGGGGTACGGGGAGCTTGCCGGGGCCGCCGCGGACCGGCGATACGTGGGGATCGTGGGTGCGCCGAAGCCGGAGGCCGAGCACGCACGCATCGGAAAGTGGCATCGGCGCAACGACATTCACGACATCGTCACCGGCAGGGTGAAGTACACCATGGACATCGCGGTGGCGGGAGCGCGGCCGACCATGGTGCGCCGGCCGCCCACGGTCAACGGCGGGGTGGCCTCGTTCGACGAGCGGGCCGTGCGGGCCATGCCGGGCGTCATCGACGTCGCGGTGATCAGCACCGGGATCGCTGTCGTGGCGGAGACCTTCGGGCAGGCGTGGGCCGCGAAGGACGCCATGGCCGTCGAATGGACGGCCGGGTCCATCGACGAACGATCGGACGCGGACATCTTCGCCGAACTGCACGCCTCCACACCGGCTTTCGCCGCGCCGCCGGTGCGCAACGCCACGCTCGGAATCGATTACCTGGAAGCGGAATTCGACTGGGCGTACGTGAACCACGCACCCATGGAGACGAACTGCGCCATCGCCGACGTGCGGGCGGACCGCGCCGAGATCTGGTGCGGGCTGAAGCTTCCCACCGTGGCGCGGGCCGCGATCGCGGCCGAACTCGGGTTGCCGGCGGACCGGGTCACGGTGCACGTCGTGCAGGCGGGTGGCTCCTTCGGGCGGCGGATGTATCACGACGCCGCGCTGGAGGCGTGCGAGATCTCGAAAGCCCTGGGCATGCCGGTCAAACTCATGTGGACCAGGTCCGATGACATGCGGCACGGGCGTGCGCGCCCGGCCATGCACCACAAACTGCGAGCCGTGCTGCACCGGGACAAGGTTGTCGGGTACGAGCAGCGGGTCGCGGCCGCCACCTGCGACGAACTGATCGGGTTCGACTCCTTCGTGCACGAGTCGATCGCGAAAGGACTTTATCCGCCGGTCAATTGGCTCGCGTCACAGGCTCTGTTCCAGCTCGAAACCTCCATCCCGTACGACCTCGGACTGGTATCCGAGGTCATGAACGAGGTGCCGATCGACTACCCCACCGGCATGTGGCGGTCGGTGTACTCCGGTCCCGCCCGCGGCGTGGAAGAGATCTTCATGGACGAGATCGCCGACCGGATCGGGGAGGATCCCGTGCGGTACCGGCTGCGAGTTCTGAAGGACCGCTTGGACAAACAGGTGGTCGAGCAGGTGGCGCGGGTGGGCCGGTGGACCGAACCGATGCCGTCCGGGCACGCGCGGGGACTCGGATTTCACGCCGAATACCGCTCTCGCACAGCCTGTCTGGTGGAGATGGATGCGAGCGACCCGACCCGTCCCCGGGTGACCCGCGCCGTGATCGCCGTCGATGCCGGCACCTGCGTGAACCCGAGCGGCGTGGAGAACCAGCTGCTGGGCGGCCTCACCGACGCCATCTCCACGGTGCTGCACGCCGGTCTGCACATCGAGAAGGGACTTGCCCTGGAGGGCAGCTACTCCCAGTTCCACTTTGCCCGGCAGCGCGATTCGCCGCTCGAAGTCGAGTTCATCCACCTGCATTCCGGTGGCCCGCCCGGCGGGGTCGGTGAACTCGGCGTGCCCGCGGCCGTCGGCGCGGTCGCCAACGCCTACGCCCGAGCCACCGGAAAACCTGTGCGCGGCTTCCCGGTTCTTCGCGCAGTCGACTTCACCCCCTTCCCACGCTGAACCGGAGGCTCGCACATGCCCGAGTACACGTTCGTCGTGAACGGAGAATCCGTCACCGTCACCGCACCCGCGGACCTGGCCCTGCTCTGGGTGCTCCGCGACAAGCTCGGCATCACCGGCCCGAAGTTCGGCTGCGGCATCCAGGTCTGCCACGCCTGCACCTCCCACCTGGACGGCAAAGCCATCCAGCCGTGCGTCACCCCCGTCCGCGAGGTCGCGGGCAAGACCGTCACCACCATCGAGGGCCTGGCCGACGGCGACACCCTGCACCCGGTCCAGCGGGCCTGGATCGAGCAGGACGTACCCCAGTGCGGCTACTGCCAGCCCGGCCAGATCATGGCCGTCGCGGCACTTCTGGCCGGCGGCGAACCGCTCACCGACGAGGACATCGACCGGATCGAGAACGTTTGCCGGTGTGGGACGTACTTCCGCATCCGGACGGCGATCAAACGGGCCGCCGCACTGAGCTAGCGGCCGAGGAGTCGGCGTCGAGGGGCTGCGGGCGATGTCCGCCGCCCGGCCTGCCTCGGATCCGAACCACCCCCGATGCGGCCGAATCCTTTTCGCCGCGGATCCCTCTTATGAATGCCCGGACATCGAGGCCCGGGCACGGACGAGAGGGATCTGATGACCGTCATTATTGTTGCCGGGGTGGTCGCGGCGGTTGCGGTGTGCAGCTGCGTCGTGGTGCTGCGGAAGCGGAGGGGGTCTCGTGGGTAGCGCGTGGCCGGCGGCGGAGATCGTTGTTGCCGCGCAGGGTGGGGACGAGGCGGCTGTGGCGGCCTTGGTTTCCGGTGCGCACCCGCATGTCCGGCGGTTCGCGTTCGCGTTGTGCGCCACGAGCCAGGACGCCGAGGACGCGGCGCAGGACGCCATGATCGTGCTGTTTCGCAAGATCGGGACCTTGCGGGCCACTGCCGCTCTGGCCTCCTGGATGTTTCGGATCGTGCGCAACGAATGTCTGCGGCGGGTGCGTGAGATGGCAAGCGGGAGTGAGCAGTTCGTCGACATGCCGACCTCGTCGGCGGAGGATGACGTGCTGGTCCGGCTCGAGGTCGAGCGGGTGGCCGCGGCCATCTCGGCCCTGCCCGCCGATCAGCGGCGGGTGCTGATAATGCGGGACGTGCAGGGGCTGCCGGGGAGTTTCGTGGCCCGGGCCACGGGGCTGAGCACGGCGGCGATGAAATCGCGACTGCACCGGGCGCGGGCGGCGGTGCGCTCGCAACTGCGGGTCCCGGCGGACGGGAATCTGGAGTGAACCGCCCCGGTGAGCGATCGTTCGCCAGCACTTCGGTACCCGCACATCTTGTTCGGGGAATCCTGGGCTTCGGTTCGCTGGCCGCATCTCTGGTATTGCTGCCGGTGACAGGCGTTTTCGCCCTGATGCTACTACCGATCGGTGTGCTGGCCCTGCGCGGTTGCCCCGCGTGCTGGGTGATCGGACTCGTGCAGACGATCTCACGCGGCCGCCTGAGGAGATCCTGTACGCGGGACTCGTGTCAGCTGACCGTGCGACGCGATGCCGGACCGGGAACTACGGACCCGAGATAGCTGTCGACGGTGAGCGTGGGTGGTGCCGGTCGTCACATCGCGTGCGAATTCGGTCGGCACCGCTCATGAAATGCCTTGTCCGATAGTATATTCGCGCCGAATTCATACTCGCTGAGGTGCTCCGCGTACAGGTTGCCGGTGCAGCTACTCGTCAGTAGAGTTGGGTTCGTCGCGGAGCCGGGCTCCGCGAGAGCCCCGGATGGTGAGTGACTCCCGTCCGGATGCAGATGCCCGGTCGGGGCCGACGGCGGGGACCGAAACTCGGCTGCCGCAAGTTCGTTCGCTTCGTCGACCGGGGACGAGTAGCGCTCTGTTCCAGAGGGGCTGGAACGCATTGGGGAGGAAAACCGTGAGTGTCAACGAAATCGGGGATTTGTTGTCCGAGCACACTGATCGAGCGGGTCGGTTCAGTGCGGTGCTCGAGCTGCCGCTGGCCGGTCTTCGGGCCGCCGATTCGCCACGAACCGGTCGGACCAACGATGGATACGTGCGGATGCTGGCCGCCTCGACCGAGCCCTTTCCGCCGATCGTGGTGCATCGCGAATCCATGTGTGTAATCGACGGAAATCAGCGGGTGGAGGCAACTCGGCTGCGTGGTGAGAACTCGATCACCGCGGTGTTGTTCGACGGTGACGAGAAGCTCGCCTTCGTGCTCGCGGTCCGCCTCAATGTCACCCACGGTCTGCCCCTGACGATTGCCGAACGCAAGGCCGCCGCGTTCCGTCTGCTCCGCGAACATCCGGATCACTCGGACCGATCCATTGCGGCCGTCTCCGGCATCTCGGATAAAACCGTCGCCGCGATACGTCGGAGCAGCGGCATCGGGGAGTTGCCCGACGTGGTCCGGATCGGGCGTCAGGGTGCCGCTCATCGGACGCTCAACGCGCCCGGCCGGCAACGCGCCGCCCAATTGCTCACCGAGAATCCGCACGCGCCGCTGAAAGAGGTAGCGACAGCCGCCGGGATTTCTCTTACCACAGCGAAGGATGTGCGCAGCCGACTGCGCCGGGGGGAGGCTCCCGTCCCCGCGGGACGAGTGTCGAAGCGAGGAAGCGCCGGTGATTCGAGCGTTCCGGACACCGTCGATTGCGAAGCGGTGATGCAGCGCCTCAGCCACGACCCCGCCCTGAGGTTCAGTGAATCCGGGCGGAATCTGCTGCGCTGGCTGGCTTTATCGCGGGTGGATCAGGCCACCGTGGACCAGATCGTGGCCGGTCTGCCCGGACACTGCCGCACGACGATCGCCGAACTCGCACGTCAGCGCTCCGATGACTGGCGACGCTTCGCGGTGCTGCTGGCAGAGTCCACCGCGGCGCCGCGCTGTCTCGAACTCGCCTGACCGGCTGAGTGTTCGGCCGCGGTGCTGCGGAGAGCCCTTCGGCTGCGGGGAGCCGGGACATTCGTGTGTCCCGTGCTCACCCCGTCGCCGAAGAACCGGCACCCTCGTGTTGGTGCAGCAGGACGATCGCCACCGGATCACCGTGCCGCGGCCGCGCGGATCGCAAGGGGAAGATCGACGCGGTGAATGGCTGCCCGTCGATTCGGATCGCCTGCTCCGACCCCTCGGGGTCCTCCGGATCGGCCAGGCTCTCCAGATCGATCTGGGCCATGATCTGGGCGGTACGATCCTCGCCGAGCGGGGCCAATCGTCCCACCGAGGTGAGCGGAATGCGAAAGCGAGCTTCCACCAGCAGTAGGGTCGCCCGGCTGTAGTGGATCAGCGCGGCGATGTTCGCTTCGATCTCCCGGGACACCAGCTGGAGCGTCAGTCCGTACAACGTTCGCCGACTGTCCGCCGATACGCGCAGGCGGCAGGTGCTCCACAGGTGAACCCACTGCGTGTCGTGCGGACGCAGACTCCAATCCATTTCGATCAGCAGTCCGTCCTCGCCCGTCAGCGCGTCGTAGTAGAGACCAACCACCGACCAGGTGTCCTCTGGATTGAGCCAGGTCAGCAGCGATTGGATCGATCGCTCTTCGCCCGGCCGCCGGCCGTCCCCGACCAGCGATGGGTCGTCGCCGCTGGTGCGCGAAGTCATGGTGGCGAGATCGAGGACCCACGCGTTGTAGACCGGACGCGGCGTCGGCGGAGTCGCCGAGACCCACATGATCAGGCCGACCCAAGTTCCGTCGGCAGCAGTCAGACGATGCACATCGACGAACAGCCCGTTGGTTGCGGGAATCTCCGTGCCGTGCAACTCGGCCTCGGCAACGGCCCGGAAGATCAGCTCGCCGTTGCGATCGAAGCCGAGCTTGTTCGCGCAGCGGCGCAATGGCCTTGCGACGCGATTGCCGAAGGCCGAATGCACGAACATGTCGCCGGTCAGACGGGTGCCGATGACATCGATTGTAATCCAGCCTGCCGGTAGAGCCATGGGGCTCAGCCTAGTGGAAGTTGCGACTCGACTTGCTGGACAGGGGTCCAATACTGTTGCAGGGCAAGGCATTCGAGTCGAGTTGCTTCAGGACGAAACATTTCCGGCTGGAAAACACTGTGCTGAATCGGCCATGGCATGCGGTCGAATCAAGCTGTGAGCGAATACTTTTCGGTCGGTGGTGTTGGGTGTGCTGACTGACCATGCCCCCGCAGCAGGATGGATGCCGTCAGGCCGATCAGCAAGATTCCGGCCGGCAGGTACATCGATTCCGAAAGCGCCGTGCTGAGCTTGTCCAGCAACGCTTCGGGCACAACCGCATCGCCTCCCGCGCCTTCGCCCCTCACGCGGTCGGTCGGCAGTTGCTGAGCCGCTACTCGAGCTGTCAGCAAGGCGCCCACGGTGGCCGAACCCAATGCGGAGGCCAGCTGGCGAGTCGTATTGAAGACGCCGGAACCGGCACCTGCCGACTGCAGGGGAAGATCTCGGGTTGCGGTGGTCGCCAGCGGACCCCAGATGCAGGCATTGGCTATCCCGGCGATGCCGCCGACCAGTAGGAACGCGGCAATCGAGGTGTCGGGCCGCATGAGCGTCGCGAAGGTGAAGACGCTGCCGGCGAACACCGCGAAACCGACGGTGGGCAGTACCCGAGGAGCCAATCTGTCCGACAGCTTGCCGGTGATCGGAGAAAGAACCCCCGTAAGGATCGCCATGGGAGCCAATACCAGTGCCGAGTGAGTCGGCGACATGCCCTGAACCTGCTGGAGATAGAAGTAGAACGGTACGAAAATCGCTGTGACGGCGGCCATCATGGCTCCGATCGCCAGGTTCGCCATCGCGAAGTTGCGGTTCGCGAACAGGCTCATCGGCACCAGTGGTTCCCCGGAATCGCGGGACTGAACGATGACGAACAGCGCCATCAACACCGCACCCCCGGCGATCAGCGCCCAGATGACACCGTCCCAGTCGCGGGCATTCCCCTCCTGAATTCCGAACACCAGCAGGAACATTCCGCCGGCCGACAGCGCGACGCCGACCGGATCGAACCGGTGCTCATGGGTTTCCAGTGTCGGCACCAGCCACACCGCCAGCGCGAACGCGACCACACCGATCGGCACATTGATGTAGAAGATCCACTCCCATCCCCGAGAGTCGACCAGGAAACCACCCAGAATCGGGCCGACCAGTGTCGCCAGGCCGGCTACGCCGCCCCACAGGCCCATCGCGGCGCCACGCTTGTCGGCGGGAAAGGCGCGGGTGATGACGGTCATGGTCTGGGGCGTCATGAGCGCCGCGCCCAGACCCTGCACCGCGCGCGCCGCGATCAGTATCTCGATGGTGGTGGCCACCGCGCACCACAGTGAGGCGGCGGTGAAGACAGCCAGACCGACCAGATAGATGTTCTTGGGGCCGAAGCGATCTCCCAGTCGGCCGGTGATCAGCAGTGGTACCGCGTAGGTGAGCAGATAGGCACTGGTCACCCAGACCACCTCGTTGATGTCGGCGTCCAGGTCACCCATGATCGCCGGGTTTGCCACTGCGACAACGGTCATGTCCAGCAGGATCATGAAGGATCCGACTACCAGCGCGTACAGCGCGGGCCATGGATTGCGTTGGTTCGACATGGATTACGAGTTCCGTCCTGTGCTCGGCCGACCTGGTGTGGGCCACTCGTGCTCGGAACGCTAATCACTTCGTCCTCGAGTCGGTATCGACCGAGGCGTCCCACGACCCGTCTGCCGCGGCTGGGCATCGGGCAGTGCAGACGGGCCAACTATGTGTTTCGAATAAGTCGCACCAGTGTTTCGAGTCGCGTGCAATACCCGATTTCTATGGTCTGTGCTCCAGTGCCCCGGAGAAGTGGTCGAGTGCGGAATTCCGCGCGCGACCGACGGCCGAATCCGACGATTCGCCACGGCTCGAGCACGGGCCGGTCGGGGATGATTGTCCCCCTGGCTTGCGTGAGTCAGGCTCCGAGTCATAGGTTTTCTTCATCAGCCTCGGTTCAGGAGAATTGATTATGGATACCATCGATCGGGCGCCGGTGTTGACTCATGGCTCGGCGGGCCTGCATACCGGCAAAAATTCCGCCGTTCAAGTGGAGATTTCGAAGTGGTTTGCCGATAAAGGTGCCGAATCCTTGGCGGCTGAAGATGTTTCCCGTGAGTTTCCGAGTGACTATCAGGCATTTCTGCGGAGTCGATCGATCCTGTCCCGGACGCTGTGCCCGGAATGGATCGGCGGATCGGGCGCAGAATGGACTCCTCGGACTATTTTCGGAGCCAGCGAGACTCTCGCGTTCGGAAGCTTTACCCACTGGTTGATGTGGCATGTCACCTCGCTCTCGGTGCTGCCGGTGTGGATGTCCGGCTCATCGGAATTGCAGGCGTTCTATGCGGCAGCGCTGAGAGACGGTCAGCTCGGGTCGTTCGGGATGTCCGAGAAGGGCGCCGGCGCGGACTGGCGGAAGACCGCGACGACACTGACCAGGTCCGAACGCGGGCCGGTCCTCGACGGCGCGAAGCACTACGTGGGAAATGCGCAGGTGTCGCCGATCATCACGACCTTCGCGGCCGACGGCCCGGCTTTTTCCTTCGTGCGTGTCGCGCATACGAGTCCGGGATTCCGGCTCGTCCGGAATGCCGTGCCCGAACAGATGTTTGTCGCCGAGTTCGAGCTCGACAACTGTGCGGTCCGCGAAGCCGATATCATAGTCTCCGGCGGGGACGCCTTCTTCGATGCCGTCAATACGATCAACATCGGCAAGGTGAACCTTGCGACCGCGGCGATCGGGCTGGCCGGACGTGCGTTGCTCGAGACGTACAGGCACACCAATGGTAGATCGATCTTCGGCGTTCGGACGAGCGACTTCGGGCAAAACAAAGAGATACTGAGCGAGGCCACGCTGTGGATCATCGCGATGAGGTCATTTCTGGCGCAGTGTGCGGAGCGCATGGAAAATGCTGCGGCGAGTGATCGCTCTTTCATCGTCTTCAATAGCGTGGCCAAGGTATTCGTAACTGAAATGTCCGAATCGGTGATAAGATCGCTCACCGATGTAGCTTCGGCTTATTCATTCGAAAGTGATTCACCGCTCAACGCGATACGCAAATTCTGCGCTTACCTGCCACGGTTGGAAGGCACGAAATACGTCAATCTGATGCAAATGATCAAGTCCGCGAAGGCCTTCGTGGACTCCCGTGGTCGGTCGGAGGGGATGGACTCGGGGGCGGTCGGAGCGAAGTATTTGCTGTCCCATCGTGGCCTGGGGGGACTCGACGCCATCGATCTCGGTGACTGGCGGTCGGGCCTGGACGCGGTGGCCGGCCTGCCCAACGGCGCGGCATTCCGGGAGTTCTGCCTCGGCTTCGCGGACTGGATCGTGAGCGGTGCCGCACCACGGGGCGAACGGGCAATCGAAGCGATCGGTGAGCTGTACTGCGTCGTCGTCTTCGGCTCCGAGATCGCCAAGGTCGTCAGCGAATCCGAGTCGGCCCCGCTGTGGGATGCGACGTACGGGCTGGTATGTGGTGAAGCACTGCGACTCCTGCTTCGGCACCGCACGGTGCTCGACGAGCTCGGTTTCCCGGCCAGGCAGCTGGCGGCCGCGCTCGGCGAGTCGCGAGTTCGATACCCGTACAACGACATCGAGGACATACTCGCCGCAGCGGTAGCGGACAACGCCCTTGTCGCACGGCGGGCGTGGTAGCCATGCGCATCGGAGTACTGGGGGCCGGAATCGCCGGCCTGGTCTTCGCCAAGGGATTGGAGAGCAGCGGCCACAAGATCTGTCTCTACGACGCCGCCACTCGATTGCGGCCGATCGGGGCGGGGGTGACCCTGGGCCCGAGATCACTCGGCCTGCTGGACGCATTCGGTGTGGAAGGCCGTATCCGGGAGATCGGATGCGCCATCGGATCGGCGATCGTCACCGATCAGCATGACACCGTGCTCTACGAGGGTGAGTGGCCTCAGCCTCGAATGGGGGCGCTGGGTGGCGTCTCGATTCTGCGGGCCGACCTGCAGGACGTGCTGGTCCGATCCATCGAGAACCTCAACCCGCGGCTCGGAAAGAAGGCCCTCGATTGTGAGGTGTTCGATGACTGCGCCGTGGTGGGTTTCGGTGACGGTTCGCGTGAATCGTTCGACCTCGTGGTCTCGGCCGACGGCATCAACTCGATGACAGCCTCGACCATCAACCCGAGCCAGTACGGAATGGATCACGGCACGATGGCCTATCGCGCGTTGATCCCGCTCGCGCGGGTGATCGACGAGCTCGGCGCGGAACCGGTGGTTCGCCTGTGGGTTGGTGAACGGAAGAACTTCCTTTGCTACCCCGTACAGGGCGGAAACACCGTCTACGCCACCGCGTACGTCGAGAAAGCCGAACTCGATGCGACTTCTCCCGCCCAGGTGCGGGCCCGGATTGCCGCGGAGTTCGAAGGATGGGCTCGGCCGGTGGCGGCGATGATCGGGGCAATGGACGAGATATCGTTGCGGCCCATCACTTTTCGATCTCCGCCGGAGCGTTTGTATCGGAAGCGGATTGTCGGGATCGGCGATGCTGTCCACGCGATCTGCTCCCACAGCGCGCAGGGTGCCAACCTCGCGGTGGAAAGCGCCGTCCATCTGGCACGGGCGTTGTCGGGGGTCGATGGGGAAACGGTGGGGACGGCGCTGCGGGAATACGAAGCGACTCATCTCGATCGAGTTCGATACCTCCACGAGTACGCGCTCGGCGTCGCGGACCACTATCACGACCCGTTCGGTTCCGACATCGCTTCGAAGGTCGGCGCGTTGCGGGCGCGGATTAGTTCGAGTCAGCTGACCCGCACGCGCGAGGCGAGCGGTGTATGAACGAGAACTTCTACTACGGTCAGCGTTCGGCCGAGGAATTCGAGTCGAGCACACTGACCTCCGGGCCGTGGTCGCCGGATTTCCAGCACGGCGGGCCGCCTTTCGGCCTGGCCTATCGGGTGGCTCAGGACAACGCACCGGGACTCATCCCTACCGGTGGCCGTTTCGACATACTCGCGCCCATCAAGGTTGGCGATCTGCTCGTTCGGGCGGAGGTGCTCCATGAAACGCGTTCGACCAAGCAATGCTCGGTATCCCTGACGCAGGGCGGCCGGACAGTCGCGACCGCGACGTTCTGGTTCGTTCGACCGGTGCCGGACGCGCTGCTTCCTACACCCACCATGCTCCCGCAGGACCTGATCAGCCTGGACCTGCGCGAGCCGGCGGGACACCCGATCCATCTCGGATTCGACAGCCTGGGTACGCCCTTCTCCTGGCTCAACCACGGGAGCGGCTTCATGTCGTCGTGTCTGTGGAAGTTTCCCGAAGACATCCCGTTTCTGCGCGAAGGCGCGCACGTCGCGGCATGCAAGATGACGACCACGCTGGTCCGCGGATCCGCGCTGTCGGGTTTCGAGCGGATCTACACCCTTGCGGACGCGGTGTGGTCGATCGGACGCGGGTTCTCGCTGGAGGAGATGAGCGCGGTCAATGTGGACGTCACCGTGCACTGCGTGCGCCCGGTCGAATCCGAATGGGCGTACATCCGCGCCGCTACCACGCATGTCGCGGAAGGAGGTCTCTTCGCCTCCGGGGAGATCTTCGATCAGCACGGGCTGTGCGCGAAGGTCCATCAGGTGCTTGTGCCCGCTCCGCCACGGCTGGAGCGGGTGTCCTGACCGGATGCCGGTCGCGAGAAATCAACGAGAGAACAGAGATCGCATGTCGGAAACGCTGCCGGGCGTGATCGGTGAATCGCCCCAAACCATCGCTTTCACACCGGATTTCATCGCCGAGCCGTGGCCGGTGTACGACCGGCTCCGGGGACAGGGGCCGCTGCACCGGATCGTGCTGCCGAGCGGGCTGCCCGCGTGGCTCGTCCTCGACTACGACCTGAGCAGGCAGGTGCTCACCGATTCCCGATTCAGCAAGGACGTGACCGCCCGTGGTGAGATCATCGCTCGCCTCGGCGCGGGACATGTCAACGGCGCTTCGGCGGTTCCGAGCATGCTGCAGCTCGACCCGCCCGACCACACACGGTTACGCAAGCTCGTGAGCAAGGCATTCACCGCCGGTGCGAGCGCGCGGATGCGGCCCGGGATCCAAGCCATCGCCGATGATCTCGTTGCCGAGCTGGCGGACCGAGACGTGGTCGACCTGGTCGAGCATTACGCGTTGCCGTTGCCGCTCTCGGTCATTTCCGAGATGCTGGGCTTTCCCGTCGAGGACCGGGAACAGCTGGGTGCGTGGAGTCGTCAGCTCATGGAGTACTTCACCCCGGACCGAAGCGAAGCGGTGAGCCGCGCTGCGACCGAGTGCTGCGACTACATTCGCGGGCTGATCGCGGCCAAACGTTCGAAACCCGGACCCGGCGATCTGCTCGACGAGCTGATCGCGGTCTCCGCGGACGGAGATCGGCTCACCGAAGATGAACTGGTGCACACCGTATTCATTCTGATGATCGGTGGGCACGAGACGACGGTGAACCTGATCGCTACGGCCGCGGAGATGCTGATCCGAAACGACGAGCTCCGCGAGCGCGTTGTTGGTCACCCGGAACGGACTCCGCAACTGATCGAAGAGGCGCTCCGGTTCGATGGTCCCGCACACACCGCCACCATGCGGCACACCACGGAACCCGTTGTCCTGAACGGTATGGAGATCGGGGCGGGCGAATTCGTCATCGTCGGGCTCGCGGCGGCGAGTCGGGATCCGGCGAAGTTTCCGGATCCCGACCGCTTCGATCCCGATCGAAGCGGTTCGGCCCATCTGGCCTTCGGGCACGGGATCCACTACTGCGTGGGGGCGGCACTAGCACGGCTCGAAGGTGATATCGCCATCAACACGCTGTTCCAGCGGTTTCCGGATATGCGGCTCGCACCCGGCGAGGATCCGCCGTGGCGTTTCAGCTTCATGCGGGGGCGCTGTGCGTTGCCGGTAGTACTGCACGAGAACGAGATTCAAGGAAAGCGGCGATGACCGAGACGCTCTCGAACCACTCCTTCGCACGCCCTTTGTCGGCGTTCGAATCGTATTTCGCGGTGACCTCGGCCACGATCTGGATCACCGATCATGTGTCTGGTCCGCTCGACCTGGACACGCTGCAGCAGGCGTGGGATCTCCTACGCCGTGCGCATCCGGTGCTGACCGCGCGGCTGACCGTCGCCCCCGAAGACGAATCCGTCTCGGGTCTGCGCGGTCTCGCGATAGTCGTACCCGCGGAACCCGAACCCGCACCGATCGGGCAGATAGCGGAAGACGCACTGACGCTCGGCGCGGGCGAGCCGGTCGCGAAGTTGCGGGTCGCCGTTGACTCGGGCCGTGCCCGCGTCGCTCTCGCTTTTCACCACGCCATCACCGATGGACGACTGGTGCAGCACTGGCATCACGAACTGTGGTCCTACTACACCGATCTGGCGGCCGGCCGGAACCCGGAAGTTCAGTCGCATCCGGTCCCGCAGTCACCCGAAGCCCTGCTCGGGGAGCGTGGCATCGTCAAACAGGCACTCGGACAGAGTCGTCTCGCGCAGGCCATCCCCACGAATCTTCCGAGCGGCAGATCGGTGAATCCCATCCTGTGGCGACGAGTTCAGTTGGGGGTCGATGACACCGCCGCGCTACTCGCCTGTGCCAAGCGCCGCGGACAGACCGTCCACAGTCTCGTCGCGGGTGTGGTCGCGCTTCTCACCCGGCGCTTTCTGCCGGTTGATCACGACCGGGCGGTCGACATCAATGTCGTCTCGCCCGTGGACATTCGGACCAGGGTGGAGCCCCCGGTACCCGTCTGGGCGGGTACGAACATTCTCGGAATGGCCAATTCCGTTGTCGCGGTGCAGTCCGACTCGGATCCGATCGAGGTGGGCGCGGCGGTGACCGAACAATTGGTCGAGGACCTGGTGTCGGGTGTCATCCATCAATCCTTCCTGCACATGGCCGATACCGTCGACAAACCGCGCCCGCTGGTGCCGCGTACCCTCACCACGAATCTGGGTGTCATCGGGGACATTCCGCTACCGGCCGGACTCGAAATTCTCGAGGCGCGCAACGCTTTGCGATTCGACTGGGCCCCCGTCATCGCCCTGATGGAGGCCACCGGACAGACGGATCATCCTTTGCTACGGACCTCGGTGCATATCATCCACACCTACCGGGGCAACCTCAGTATCGACTTCTCCACGTATTTGACAGCGGAGCGAGCCGAAAGCTACTCGGGCGCGTTCGAGGCGCTGCTGCTCGGAATGGCGGCTCGGGGTCCGGCGCAATGACGACGGTGATTTCGCAACGCCGAGACGCGATCATCGCGCGAGCGGAGCGTGAGCGGGCGGCGCTGGTGTCGGTGCTGGATCGATCGCAGCAGGTGCAGCAGGCGCTGTTGGACGAAGTATTGCGGCGCAATGCCGACTCCGAATTCGGTCGCGCACATGGGTTTCGAGCGCTGCGGGGAGTGGACGACTACCGGTCCGCGGTTCCGGTGCGCGTTCACGAGGACTTCAAGCCATGGCTCGACCTGGCGATTGCCGGAAAGTCCGGCGTGCTGGCGGACGAGGATCCGTTCGCCTACTTCTCCAGCAGCGGCACAACGGGCGCCGAGAAGCGAATCCCGGTCACGAAGTCGTATCTGCGGGAGAGCTTCATCCCCTTCTACTTCGCTGGTTTGGCAACGGTTCTGCGCAGGTCTCCGGAGGCGCTGAACGATGACAATTCGGTGCTCAACCTGTGGCAGGACCCGTTCTCCCCGGTCGGGCGGACATCGGGCGGACAACCGCATCTCGGGCCGAGTCAGATCGACTATCGCGGCCTCGGCGAGGAGACCGCGACAGGGCTGGGGAACAATGCCGCCTGGAGCGAGTTGCCCGCCGCGTTCATCGACGACGATCCCCTGTACCGGACCTACCTGCGACTCCGTATCGCGGCAGAACACGACATCCGCTGCGTGTTCGCGATAAATCCGGCTATCGCACACGCTCTGCCCGAACAAATCGCGCGGTGGTGGCCGGATTTCGTGCGCGAGATTCGAGACGGAACATTGGGCGGTAAGCCCTACTGTGCACCTGATCCGGAGCGCGCGAACCGGATCGAAGCGATGGCGGCGTGGTTCGGCACCATCGGGCCGGCGCAGCTGTGGCCGAACCTGCGCAGCGTTGTCGTGTGGACCGGATACATCGGTGGTCTGTACCTACCCGGTCTGGCGCAGGACTTCGGACCGGGCGTCGAGATCGTCTCCGCCCCGCTGGGATCCTGCGAAGGTCCGCTCACCACGCCGATCGATCGCCATCCCTCGGCCGCGCCGCTGGTGACACCCTCGGCCTTCTACGAGTTCATTCCCGCGGATGCGCCACTGTCGGGGGACAGTGCGACGCTGCTCGCCCACGAGTTGGAAGTCGGCTGCGACTATCACGTCGTCCTCACCCGGCTGGGCGGGATGTATCGCTGCGCCACCCGCGACATCCTGCGCGTGAACGAGTTCGTGGGGAATACGCCGCGGCTCGAATACGGTGGGCGACAGGGTGAATCGGTGATCGACTCGGCACGGCTCCGCGAAGATCAGGTGATGCGCGCGGTCGGCAGGACGGCGTCGGCGACCGGCATGCGGATTCGGAACTTCTGCGTACGACCGGCAGTCGACGGCACCGCCGCCCGCTACGAAGTCGCGATGGCTTTCGGGTCCCGAGTCGACCACCACGACGTCGAGCGGTTCGAGCGGCTACTGGACCGCCATCTCGGTGCCGAATCCCCGTCCTACGAACAGGCTCGGCGGTCGGCAGGTATCGACACCGTGGAGGTTCATCCCGTGCAGGCCTCCGCCTTCCTCGATGATTGGCTGGATCGGGTGCGAGCGGGTCAGCGCCCGCCTCGCGTGAAGGACCGAATCTTCGACGCGACCTCACCGGTCTGGTCGATGGGGCTCAGGGCACCTCGCTGATCCGGATGTGATTCCCCGCCGGATCGCGGAACGCGCAGTCGCGGATACCGTACGGCTGGTCCGTCGGCTCCTGGATCACCTCGGCGTCGGCCGCCACCAGGCGCTCGAACAGGGCGTCCACGTCCTTGGTGGCCAGGACCACGGTCGCGTAGGTGCCTTTGGCCATCATCTCCGCGATCGTCCGGCGCTCGTCGTCGGTGATGCCCGGATCCGCGGCCGGGGGATGCAGGACGATCGCGGTCGAGGGCTGGCCGGGCGGGCCGACGGTCAGCCAGCGCAGGTCGCCGTATTTCACGTCATTGCGGACTTCGAAGCCGAGGGCGTCGCGGTAGAAACCGAGGGACGCTTCGGGATCCGTGTGGGGCAGGAAGCTCGAATGAATCGTGATATCCATGGCAATCACCGTATGTCCGGGAGCTGGGGTTACTTGTTTCTGATCGGGCGAGTCACCTTTTTCGTGACACACGACGGCATTTCCGGAGCCGCCGGGGCGTGCTGATCGCGATAGGCGCTGGGCGGGACGCCGACCAGCTCGGTGAAACGGGTGCTGAAGGTGCCCAGCGACGAACAGCCCACGGCGAAGCAGACTTCCGTCACGCTCTGCTCGCCGCGGCGCAGCAGGGCCATGGCGCGCTCGATGCGGCGCGTCATCAGGTAGCTGTAGACCGATTCGCCGTAGGCGGCCTTGAACTCACGGCTCAGGTGACCGGCGGAGATGTGCGCGTCGCGCGCCAGGGCCTCGACGTTGAGCGGCTGCGCGTACTCGCGGTCGATCCGGTCGCGAACCCGCCGCAGGCGGGTCAGCTCGCGCAGGCGCTGCTCCTCGGAGGATGTGCCGGTCACCTGCGCGAGCTTACCGTTCGTGCTGTGCCCGCCCGGGTCAGCGTTTGCGCGCGGCCTTCTTGGCGGGCGCCCCGACGTAGGCCGCGAGGTGCTCACCGGTCAGCGTCGACCGGGCCGCGACCAGGTCGGCGGGCGTGCCCTCGAAGACGACCTTGCCGCCGTCGTGGCCCGCGCCCGGGCCGAGGTCGATGATCCAGTCCGCGTGCGCCATCACCGCCTGGTGATGCTCGATCACGATCACCGATTTGCCGGCGTCGACCAGGCGGTCGAGCAGGCCGAGCAGGTTCTCCACATCGGCCAGGTGCAGGCCGGTGGTCGGCTCGTCGAGCACGTAGACCCCGCCCTTGTCACCCATGTGCGTGGCCAGCTTCAGGCGCTGACGCTCACCGCCGGACAGCGTCGTGAGCGGCTGCCCGATGGTCAGATAGCCCAGGCCGACGTCGGCGAGCCGGTCGAGGATGGCGTGCGCGGCCGGGAGCTTGGCCGGCCCGTCGCCGAAGAACTCCAGCGCCTCGCTCACCGGCATGGCGAGCACCTCGCTGATGTCGCGGCCGCCGAGCTTGTAGTCCAGCACCTCCGCCATGAAGCGCCTACCCTCGCACACCTCGCACGGTGTCTCCACACCCGCCATGATCGCCAGATCGGAGTAGATCACCCCCGCGCCGTTGCAATTGGGGCACGCGCCTTCGGAATTGGAGCTGAACAGCGCGGGCTTGACGTCGTTGGCCTTGGCGAACGCCTTGCGAATCGGTTCCAGCAGGCCGGTGTACGTCGCCGGATTGCTGCGTCGCGAACCCTTGATCGCGGTCTGGTCGACCGACACCACGTTCTCGCCCGCCGGAATGGAACCGTGTACCAGCGAGCTCTTGCCCGAACCGGCGACACCGGTGATCACCACCAGCACGCCCAGCGGGATGTCGACGTCGACGTTCTGCAGATTGTTGGCGTTGGCCTTGCGGATCTCCAACGCGCCCTTGGGTTTACGCTCGGACTCCTTCACCGCCGCCCGGTCGTCGAAATGCCGCCCGGTGATCGTGTCACTGCTGCGCAGCCCGTCCACGGTGCCCTCGAAACACACCGTGCCGCCGCCCTTGCCCGCGCCGGGGCCCAGATCCACGACGTGGTCCGCGATGACGATCGTCTCCGGCTTGTGCTCGACGACGAGCACCGTGTTTCCCTTGTCCCGCAGGCGGATCAGCAGCTCGTTCATGCGCTGGATGTCATGCGGGTGCAGGCCGACGGTGGGCTCGTCGAAGATGTAGGTGACATCGGTGAGCGCGGAGCCCAGATGCCGAATCATCTTGACGCGCTGGGCTTCACCGCCGGACAGCGTCCCCGAGGGCCGGTCCAGGGACAAATAGCCCAGGCCGATCTCCACGAACGAGTCCAGCGTCTTGGACAGCGCCTCCAGCAGCGGCGCGACGGACGGTTCCCGCAGTGCGCGAACCCATTCCGCCAGATCGCTGATCTGCATGGCGCAGGCGTCGGCGATGCTGATCTTCTTGATCTTCGACGAGCGCGCGCCCTCGGTGAGCCGGGTGCCGTGGCAGTCGGGGCACACGCTGAAGGCGACCGCGCGCTCCACGAACGCCCGGATGTGCGGCTGCAGCGCCTCTTTGTCCTTGGACAGGAACGACTTCTGAATCTTCGGGATCAGGCCCTCGTAGGTCAGATTGACCCCGTCGACCTTGACCTTGACCGGCTCCTTGTACAGGAAGTCGTTCATCTCGCGCTTGGTGAACTTGCGGATCGGCTTGTTCGGATCCACGAAGCCGGACTCGGCGTACACCCGCACGGTCCAGAAGCTGTCGGACTTCCAGCCGGGAATCGTGAACGCGCCCTCGGCAAGGGATTTGGTGTCGTCGTAGAGCTGGGTCAGATCGATGTCGGAGACCTTGCCGCGGCCCTCGCAGCGCGGGCACATGCCGCCGACGATGCTGAAGCTGCGGCGCTCACGCGTGGTGCGCCCGCCCTTCTCGATCGCGACCGCGCCCGCGCCGCTGATGGAGGCGACGTTGAACGAGAACGCCTGCGGGGAGCCGATATGCGGCTTGCCGAGGCGGCTGAACAGAATGCGCAGCATGGCGTTGGCGTCGGTGGCGGTGCCGACGGTGGAGCGCGGGTCCGCGCCCAGGCGCTGCTGGTCCACGATGATCGCGGTGGTGATGCCGTCCAGGACGTCGACCTCGGGACGGGCCAGGGTGGGCATGAAGCCCTGGACGAAGGTGCTGTAGGTCTCGTTGATCAGGCGCTGCGACTCCGCGGCGATGGTGCTGAACACCAGCGAGCTCTTACCCGAGCCGGACACGCCCGTGAACACTGTCAGGCGGCGCTTGGGGATCTCGATGCTGATGTCTTTCAGGTTGTTCACCCGCGCGCCGTGGACGCGAATCATGTCGTGGCTGTCGGCCAGGGGCAGCGCAGCCGTCTTCGTGGACCTGCTCATCGTCTCTCCATCCCTCTCGCGGGCCGCCTGCGCGGTCTCGTCGGAGTCGCCCGGCTCGATTCAACCACTCCGGAACCGGGCGCTTCGTCATCGACAACGGTAGGGGCGATGTACGGCGGATGCTTCTCGATTCCTGACCGGCTGAACGGGGCGGATCGGGAGAGACGATCGCGGGCTAGAGCACGGCCTGGGTCTGGGTGACCTTGGCGAGGAGCTTGCCCGCGTCGTCGTGGATCTCGGTCTCCACCACGATGAAACTGCGGCCCGCGTGCAGCGGCCGCGCGGAGGCCGTCGCATGGCCGGAGCGCAGGCCGCGCAGGAAATTGGTCTTGGATTCGACGGTGGTGGTGCCCTGCGCGCCCTCGGGCAGGTTCAAGAACGCGCACACCGCGGCGGTGGCATCGCCCAGGGACATGAGCGCGCCGCCGTGCAGTGCGCCGCCGAGCGTGCACAGGGAGGCGTCCCAGGCCAGGCGGGCGCGCACGAGTTTCGCGCCGTGTTCGAGGACCTCTATGCCCAGGCGCTCGCTGAAGGGCATGGTCGCGAAGAACTGGGCGCCGACGGGATCGATTTCACTCATGGCACCGAGCGTGCCGCACGCCGGGCCGCCGGTCGATTACTTCCGGGGTAATGGGCCGCGCTTCGGGCGCGGCCGCGCGGGGCCGGGGATAACACCGCAACGTCCGGTTCTGCGAGACTCGCCGGGTGCGGGTTGGTGTGCTGGGTCCGGTTCAGGTGTGGACCGATGAGGGATCGACGGTCGAGATCGGCGGGGCGCGGGTGCGCATGCTGCTGGCCAGGCTCGCGCTCGAAGCCGGGGGGACGGTGCCGGTGAGCGCGCTGATCGATGGACTGTGGGGGGAGGATCCGCCCGCCGAGGCGGCCGGTGCGCTACAGGCGCTGGTGTCGCGGTTGCGTAAGGCGCTGCGCGGGACGGGCGAGGTCGAGTTGGCGGCCGGCGGGTATCGGCTGCCCGGGGTGCGGGTCGACACGGTGGGGTTCGAGGAGCTGGTGCCTGCCCGGCGGGATTCCGGGCGCCCAGCGCACGACGAAAGAACTCGACCTGTTCGCCCCGGCGGCGCCGGA
>NZ_JBEXUS010000026.1:0-90920 GCF_040614455.1 Nocardia sp. NPDC005978 | reverse complement strand
GCGGACGCCGCCGGTCCGAGCGACACCGCCGCGCCCGGAAGCTCGAACACGGTGATCCTGCTCGGCGTTGGCGCGGCGATTCTCGTGTCGGTCGCGGCGATCGGCGTGGCAATCCTCCGGCGGCGCGGCTGATCGAGCGTCACACCGTAATCGGCTGTCTCGCAGCGGTTCGCGGGACGGCCGGTCGCGCGCCGACACCCGACCATCGAGCGCCGAAACCGAGCGCCTACGCCGGACCGCCGAGCCTATGCGCGCTCGACGTGACCATCCCGCGCGACGAAGTCGTAGTGGCCCTCGAGCTCCTCGCCGAACGGCAGATCGCCTTCGGCGGCAGAGTTCGCGTCCCCGGCTCCCGCCGTCAATCCGATACGGAACGCGCGACCTTCGGCGCTGTGGTGCAACCGCGTGGCCTTGAGCGCGGCGGGGATGACGATCCGATTGTCGCCGGCCCGGGCGGCGGACTGCGCCAGTTCGAGCACGACCCCGTCGAACCCGAAGTCATCGGTCAGCTCGATGAGCCGTTCGAACAGCGCCTCTTCCTGACCGTCGCGCAGGTCGACGCGGGCGTCCGGTCCGCCGATCGCGAGCAGGACGGTGCGGCCCTGCTCGTGCAGGGCGTCGACCTGTGCGCGAAACTCCCGGCGGGAGAACCGCGCCGGGCGGAAATCGGGGATGGCGTCGTGCCCGCGCTCGCCGGAGACGATCACGACGTTGTACTGCTCGGGTACCTCGGTCAGCAGTGCCGGATCGCCGGAACCCGGCTCGGCGGTCTCCCGCCAGCGCCCGATGTGCAACGTCTCGTTCTCGAATCGCGAGTCCGTGTCGGTCTCACTCACTGCCACCACCACTTCCATGCCGTGTCTCCGATGCGCGACGGGCCGGATAAATCTGCCGCACACCACGTTCGGCGCTGCGATACCCGAGGCTTCCCCGCGGCAAACGTGTCGATCGGCGGCGACCGGCCGCTCCGAGCCCCGCGGTGCCGAGCCCCCGATTCCGCGCGAATCACGAATCGCGGTGGTCACCGTGCGAGAAATCCGGGGCGGCAGGCGCTTCGGAGCTTCACGATCGGCGCGCCCTTCGCTACCCTCCCTGTGATGCGACACATAGTGGCCGTCCTGTGCGGTGTTCTCGTCGGCTTCGCGGCCCCGCACGCGGCGTGGGCGCAGGGCCCGGTGGCAACCCCCGCCGACTCGGTCCCCGCCGCCGGAGCCCTGTTCTACCCCAGCGCTTTCGGCGTGGTCCCGCGCCTGGGCGGCCCGCACTTCTGCTCGGGGGCCGTGGTGGCCTCGCCGTCGCGGGATCTGGTGGTGACCGCCGCGCACTGCGTGTTCGGCCCCGGCGCACTCATCGAGTTCGCGCCGCTGCTGCGCGACGCCGAACTCCCGGCGGGCGTGTGGACGGTGACCGACATGTACATCGACCCCGCCTGGTCGCGCTCGTTCGATCCCGCCCGCGACATCGCGGTCCTGCGGGTCGCCCCGCGTGCGGGCAAGAAGATCGAGGACGTGGTGCCCGGCCTGCCGGTCGCCGCGCCGCGCGCCGGTGTGCCCGTCACCGTCAGCGGGTACCCGCTGGGCCCGGGCGGCCGCCCGATCACCTGCACCGCGCCCCTGGCCGCCGGGGCGGACGGAATAGCCCTGGACTGCGCCGGTTTCGGCGACGGCACCAGCGGCGGCCCCTGGGTTCAGGACGGTCACCTGGTCGGCGTGACCGGCGGGCACGAGCAGGGCGGCTGCGCCGAGGTGGAGTACGGGACCCCGTACGGTCCCGCGATCCAGGCGCTGCTCGATCGGGCGGCGGCCGGCGGGCGCGGCGATGTACTGCCCATCGGTTTCACCGCGAACGGCTGCTGAACGGTTCAGCTGTCGCCGGTGGTCTTGCCCCACACCAGGCAGAACGTGTGGCCCGCCGGATCCCGGAACACGCGAAAGCGGTCCTCGCCCATCGCGTCCGATACGCGGGTCGCGCCGAGTCGCAACACGTCCGGCTGCGCGATGTCGATGTCGCCCACTTCGATGTCGAGATGGAATTGCTGGGAGCCCTGCGGATCGGGGAACAGCGGCGGCTTGTGGTCGGGCGCGAGCTGGAATGCGAACCGCCTGCCCGCGGGGTCGGTCAGCACCGACCACGTCTCATCGGCGTCCTCCACCGTGCCGCCGAGCAGTTTGCGGTAGAAGCGTGCGAGCTCTGCGGGATGTTTGCAGTCCAGGACAATCGAACGAAGCGTTCCGATCATGATCAGAGGGTTGCCGATCTGAAGTCGGCTAAACCGGACGCTGATCGATGCTGTCCTCCGATCGGGCTTCGGGGGAGCGCTACTCGGTTGCGGATGGCTCGGCCGCCGCGTCGTTGACGGCGTTGGCGTGGTCGATGGCGGCCATATGATCCTCGGCCCAGGTGCGCAGGGCGGCCAGCGGAATCTCCAGGGACAGACCCAGTTCGGTGAGTCGATAGTGCACGCGGGGCGGCACGGCCGGCTCGACCCGGCGCACGACCAGACCGTCCCGGACCATACTCTGCAGGGTCACCGACAGCATCTTCTGCGATACCCCGGGCATCCGCCGCCGCAGTTCGGCGAACCGAATCTCGTCCGGCGCGGCCTGCGCGAGGACCTTGACCGCCATCGAGGTCCATTTCGTGCCGATCCGGTCCAGCAACTGCCGGGTCGGACACTGCGCGTCGAACAGATCACCGCGCGCGGGCGTATGGGCGTGCGCCGATCGAGTGGTCACCTGGACCTCACCACCTGTCGTGAAAGTGCCTTCTTCACGGCCCGGCAGACGTTACCTACCGTTTCCTGGTAACCGATGGTAACCGACAGGGAGTCCCATGCCGCACACGTCAGCACCCACCGTCACCCCGATCGAGCTGCGCGGGATCGAGACGAACGGCATCACCGCCAATGTCGCTCTCGCCGGCTCCGGCCCCGCGATCGTTCTGCTGCACGGCTTTCCGCACACGTGGCGACTGTGGACCGAGATCATCGGTCCGCTGGCCGAGCACTACCGGGTCATCGCCCCCGACCTGCGCGGCTTCGGCGCGAGCACCCGCGCCCCGGACGGCTACGACGCCGGCACACTGGCCGAGGACATCGCCGGAATCCTCGATGCGCTCGGCGAACCCACCGCGGCCGTGGTCGCGATCGACGCCGGCACGCCGGTCGCGGTCCTGCTCGCCCTGCGCCATCCCGGCCGGGTCCGACGGCTGGTGGTCATGGAGGCTCTGCTGGGCAGGCTCCCCGGGGCCGAGGATTTCCTGGCCGCGGGCCCGCCGTGGTGGTTCGGATTCCACGCCGCGCCCGGACTCGCCGAAACGGTCCTGCGCGGCAACGAAGCCCGGTACATCGGCTGGTTCCTCGCCACCGGCACCCGCGGCCGTGGCGTCCGGCCGGACATCCACGCCGCGTTCGTCGCGGCCTACGCCGAAGACGACGCCCTGCGCTGCGCCTTCTCCTACTACCGGGACCTGCCGGTCAGCACCCGCCAGCTCGAGCTCGCCGCGGCCGGCCGGCTCACCGTGCCCACCCTCGCGATCGGCGCGCACCCGGTCGGTGACGCCCTGGAGCGACAGCTGCGCCCGATCACCGATGACCTTGCGGGACATGTCATTCCGGACTGCGGTCACATCATCCCGCTGGACCGGCCGCGCGAACTGCTCGGCCTCCTGCTGCCCTTCCTGGCCGGGCTACCCGCCTGATCGCGTCGCGGGATCGCCGCTGCTGTGCGGTGGCGGCTGGGAGGGCTGACAACACCTACGGTGGTCGTGGGGCGACCAACCCGTCCAGCGGTGGTGGCGCGCTACGAACGCCTCGGGCGCGGTATGGGTTGGGTCTGTACATCGAATACCGACTCACGGGAGTGTGACGCTGTGCGAAAACTGACCTTCGGCATGAACCTCAGTCTGGACGGGTACGTCGCCGCGCCCGGAGACGATCTGAGCTGGGGCACCTCGGGTGACGAGCTGTTCGGGTTCTGGTCCGACCGGGTCGGGTCGACGGGGCTGGCGCTGTACGGCCGCCGACTGTGGGAGGGCATGAACGCGCACTGGCCGACCGCCGATCAGCAGCCCGGTGCGACACCGGCGCACATCGAGTACGCCCGCCGCTGGCGGGACATGCCGAAGGTCGTGTTCTCCTCGACGATCGAGGCGGTCGACGGGAACGCCCGCCTGGTCACCGGCGACGCGGTCGCCGAGATCACGCGCCTCAAGGCCGAGGACGGCCCGCCCATGGACATCGCCGGGGCGACCCTCGCCGGTGCGGCCATGCGCGCGGGGCTGATCGACGAGTACACGGTTGTCACCCACCCGGTGCTGATCGGTTCGGGCACACCGTTTTTCGCCCCCGTGGACAACTGGGTGAACCTGAACCTGGTGGAGACCAGGACGTTCCCCGGCGGCGTCCTGCTGGCCAAGTACGAAACCAGGCGCTGACCGGCGACAGCGTCGACCGGGCCGCACGCGGACTCCGCGGCGGTGTCAGCCGAGCCGGGCCAGCACGCCGGTCAAACCCTCCGCCGCCACCTCCGGGTCGCCGATGTCCGCGCCGTGCAACACCTCGTACCAGGGGCCGAGGCGATGCCAGGCCAGCGCGCGGGTGCGCAGGGCATCGGTCACCCCGTAGGTCCGGGACAGTTCGCCGGCGAACTCGGCCGGGGTGCCGAACAGTGCCCAGGCCAGGTCGATCGCGCGGTCGCCGATATGCGCGTCGCCGAAATCGATGACGCCCGTGAGGTGTTCACCGGCGGACAGCACGTGTTCGGGGCCGAGATCGCCGTGAACCAGGGTGTCGGCGGGGGAGCGGAGGATCGCGTCGAGCAGGTTCAGCGCCCGCTGCCGGTGTGAGTCCGGCAGCAACGGAAGCACTTCCGCGCGGAACCGGCGGTCCGCCGCTTCCCGTTCGTCGCGCGTGCGCTCCGCGCGCGGGAAACCACGGTCCCAGGCGGTTTCGGCAGGTGTGCCGTGCAGGGCGAGCAGGAACTCCCCGAGCGCGCGGCCGTGCTCGGCGACCGGCGACTCGAGCGGCTCACCGGGCACGAGCGGGTGACGTACCACCAACGGCGTGCGGGTCACCACCTCGGGAATCGGGACCGGCAGCGGCAGCCGGGCCGCGAGCCACGGCATGACTTCGGTCTCCCGGAGCAGCTGCGCTTCGACTTCGGGCCGGCGCGGGGTGCGCACCACCCAGCGTCCGTCCACCAGGGTCGCCCGACTGTCCCATCCTCCGGAGAATTCCACCCTACGAAAGGTAGTCGGCCACACGGATGCACGCGGGCCTCCCACCGCCGTCGCCCGCCTCGGTGACCGATCGGGGGACGCGTGACAGCCGGTTGGGACGGCTCGGCGTCGACGGCGTGCTCGGGTCTCACGCCTGTTCGTGGGCGGCTGAACAGTTCGTCGGGAGTCGTTCCCGCCGGGTTCACACGTGCGTCGCGCCCAGCCGACCGACCCCGGCTACCGAACGCGTGCGGCGTGGTCGGTGGGACGGCTCGGCGGTGACGGCGGGACGATTGGACCACGCCCTTCGCGAGTGGCCGATCCGCTGGGGGTCTGTTCCACGTCGGGGAACCGGCCGCCCCGTCAGGAGGGCCTGCGCCCCAGCAGCTCCCGGGTGAACTTCGCGACCTCCTCGGGCCGTTCCTCCGCCATGAAGTGGCCGGCGTCGATCGGTTGATAGGTGGCCTCGTCCGCCCATTGACGCCACAGGGCGAGGGCGTCGAAGCCGAGGTGGGAGCCCCAGTCCTGGGAGATCACGGCCACCGGCATCGTCAGTGTCCGGCCGGCGGTGCGGTCGGCGCGGTCCATGTCCAGGTCGATGCCCGCGGTCGCGCGGAAGTCCGCGACGATGGAAGGGACCGTGCGCGTGGAGCTTTCGATGTAGTGGGTGCGGACCTCGGGCGGGAAGGTGGCGCCGGCCGGATCCCAGGCGTCGAGGAAGGAGCCGAAGAAATCGGGGGCCACCGCGGCGATCATCCGCTCGGGCAGGTCGTTCGGCTGGGCCATCAGGTAGAGGTGCCAGGCGACTTTCGCGTCCACACCGTGCAGCACGCCCCAGGTGTCCAGGGTCGGCAGCACGTCCAGAATGCCGAGGTGGGTGACGTTCTCGGGATGATCGAGCGCCGCGCGGACCCCGACCAGCGCGCCGCGGTCGTGACCGATCACCGCGAAGCGCTCGTGGCCCAGGGCCGCCATGGCCGCCACGACGTCCGCGCCCATCGTGCGCTTGGAATAGGTGCCGGGTCCGCTCTCGGGCGGGGCGTCGCTCTCGCCGTAGCCGCGCAGGTCCGGCACGACCACCGTGTGGTCGGCGGCCAGCAGGTGGGCGACGTGTCGCCACATGAGGTGGGTCTGCGGGAAGCCGTGCAACAGCACGACCGGCTCTCCGCTGCCGCCCACGGCGGCGTTCAACTCGATGCCGTCGACGCCGGGGAGGCGTCGGTACTCGAAGCCCTCGATCACGGGATTCGTCATGGCTGCACAACCTTTCACCGGGCGGACCCGGGGTTTCACGAGAAGAGCGCGCGCAGTACGGGCCCGGTGTGATCCGCGCTCGCCCGCAACGCGGGAATGAGGATGGTGTCGACCAGGGTGGCCAGGTAGTCGGGGCCGGACGGCAGGCCGTTGAGCCTGCGCAGCAAGAGCACGGATCCGGCGACTTCCTCGAACGGGAAGGGCTGGGCGCCCGCGGGCAATTCGCCGCGCTCGACAGCCGCCGCGAGGACGGCCGCCGGCAGCTTCGCGCCGGTGGGGCCGGTCGCTTCCTCGAGGTGACGGCACAGATCGGGGTCTTCGAGGCCCGCCTGCAAGAGCATCAGGCTCATCGCGCCGTCGGCGGCGCGCAGGGTGCCGTCGAGGCGCTCGCACAGCGCGAGCAGGTCGCCCCGGAGCGAGCCGGTGTCCACCGCCACCGCATCGCCCCCGGCCGCCGGACCGGCCTTGATCGCGGCGACCACCATGTCGCGCTTGGTTTCCCAGCGCCGGTACAGCGTGGCCTTGGAGGCCCCGGCGCGGCGCGCGACGGCCTCGTAGGAGACAGCGTCGTACCCGGACTCGCCGAGGAGTTCGAGAACGCAGGTGAGGATCTCCGCCTCGCGCGCGGGGTCGCGGGGGCGGCCGGTGGTGGACTCGCCGGTGGCGACTTCCCTATTACGAAACGGCACGGTCCGTATCGTAACACCTCGAGTCGACGGGGATGCCGGGCGGTATGTTGCACCGAGGGCCGCTCGGCGCTGTGACCACGGTCGCACCGCGCCGAGAGCGACGGAAAGTTCACCCGTGCAACACAAGTGGGAGTGGGTATGGCGCAGTAGTGTCGAGTGTTCACCCGCGGGGACGGGTGGCGGATGATGGAGCTGATTGCAGATGGATGACGAGCAGCGGATTCTCACTCCGGGCGAGACGTGCTGGCAGGTCGCGCGGGCGGACAAACTGACGGTCATCGTCGACGCGGCGGACTACTTCAAGCACGCCAAGTCGGCGATGTTGCAGGCCCGCAAGCGGATCGTGCTGATCGGCTGGGACTTCGACACCCGCATCAAGTTCGAGCCGGTGGAGCAGACCCTCGAGGGGCCCAACCGCCTGGGTAAATTCCTGTCCTGGCTGCCCAAACAACGCCCGGATCTCGAGATCTACCTGCTGAAATGGAACGTGGGCGCGTTCGCGGCCATCACGCGCGGGATGACCCCGATCTTCGTCATGAACTGGATGACCGACCGGCGCCTGCACTTCGAGATCGACGGCGCGCACCCGCTGGGATCGGCGCATCACCAGAAGATCGTGGTCATCGACGACGCGCTCGCGTTCTGCGGCGGCATCGACATGACGGTCGACCGCTGGGACACCAGCGATCACCGCGACGACAACCACTTCCGCACCGAGCCCAACGGCAATCGCTACGGGCCCTGGCACGACGCGACCACGGCCGTCGACGGGGAAGCGGCGCAGGCGATCGGGGAGCTGGCGCGGGCGCGCTGGCAGGCGGCCACGGGCGAGCGGCTCGATCCGGTCGAGGCGCTCGAGGGTGACTCGCCGTGGCCCGAAGGGCTCGAGCCCACCATGGAATCGGTGGACCTCGGCATCGCGCGCACCTTCCCCGAACTGGCCGAACGCGCCGAGGTCCGGGAGATCGAACAGCTGTATCTGGCCGCGATCGCCGGTGCGCGAAAGTCCCTGTACATCGAGAGTCAGTACCTGGCCTCGCGCAAGCTCGCCGAGGCGATCGCCGCTCGGCTGCGCGAACCGAACGGTCCGGAGATCGTGCTGGTGCTGCCGCGCAACGCCGACGGCTGGCTCGAGCAGCTCGCGATGGACGGCGCGCGTCGTCGCCTGCTGCATCTGCTGTGGCAGGCCGATATTCATCGGCGGCTGGGCGTCTACTACCCGGTCACCGCCGCCGACGAGCCGATCTACGTGCACGCCAAGATCCTGGTCATGGACGACCGGCTGCTGCGGGTGGGCTCGTCCAATCTCAACAACCGGTCCATGGGTTTCGACACCGAATGCGATCTGGCCGTGGAGGTCACCCCCGACACCGAGAACGGTGATCAGCTGCGCGACACGATCCTCGGCATCCGCCGCCAGCTGCTGTGCGAGCACCTCGAGGCCGATCCCGCGAAGTTCGATGCCACCCTCGCCGAAACCGGTTCTCTCCTGCGCACGGTCGAGGCCCTGCGCGCCCCCGGCCGTACCCTGGTGCGCTTCGAACCCGAGACCGTCGCCGACGAGGACAGCGCCCTGGCCGAGAACGAGCTCATGGATCCCGAGCGCACCCCGCCCAGCCTGTGGGACCGCCCGCTGCTGAGTCGCGGCCTGCGCCGGATGAAGGCCACGGGCTGACTTACTCGGCGGCGGGCTACTCGGCGGCGAGTTCGACCAGTTCGATCGGCCACGGCAGCGCTGCCTCGATGTCCTTCCATCGAGAGCGGTCGTGGGTGATGATCTCCCAGTCGAAATGCCGTGCCACGGTGATGGTGTGGGCCGCGGCGAGGTCGATGCAGTTCGAGGCGGCCAGGACATCGGCGAATTCGCTGGTGTCGGACAGTGTGCAGAGTCCGGTCAGTGCCAAGGTGTCGACATTGTCGATGACACCGTCGAGCCCCTCCCGCTGTTCCTCGCTGAGGCCGGCTTTCGCGCAGGACAGTGCCAATGCCGGTATCGCGATGCGTATTTCGCGATCGGACAGGTGAGCGATGAGGCTGGATGTGGTCAGGGACCCGAACGCGTAAGCGTGCAGGACCGACTCGTCGAAGACATACCCGGTTCCGGTCATCCGCGGCCTGCCTGTCGTGTGGCCGCTCGGGCGGCGAGCATATCGGCCTGCAGTGCTCCGGCCTGCCATGCTTGGGGATCCGCTTGGGCGGCGGCCTTGCGGTTTTCCCAGGCGGTACGTGCCCGGACCTTGATCGATTGCACCGTGTCGAGTAGTCGATTGAGAGTTTGGTCGACGGTTTCGTCGCTCGTTGCGAAGTCGGCAAGCCGTTGGCGAGTTGCGGGCAGGGTGGACATGGTCGTCTTGGCCCGCTTGTCCTTCGCATCCTGCGTCATGCTCTGAGAATATCCGGAATGCTCAGGATATTCCGTACTTCTCGACGTGGTCAGTGGCCTATTTTGTCGAGCCAGGACAGGAGGGTGGGGATCGCCAGGTAGGCGACCGTCGCGTGGGTCGCGCCGGGGATCTGTTCGTAGGTCACGGTGATGCCGAGTTGGCGTTCCCTGGCCACGAAGGCGTCGGTGTCGGCGGGGACCACCAGTTCGTCGTCGCGGCCCTGGGCTATGTAGAGGGGTGCGGCGAAGGGGCGTGAGCCGGCGGAATTCTGGGCGAGGAGATCACTCCAGGGTGGGGTGATCGTGGGGTCGTGGGAGGTGAAGTCGCCGACCAGGGGCTCGCCCATGCGGTGGAGTTCGGACATGTTCTTGATGAGGCAGAGCTGGTTCATCTCGGGGACGATCGATTGCGCCTTGGGTGTGAGGATGTCGTCGAGGTGGGCGCCGGCGGTGTCCGAGTAGACCGTGGCGTAGGCGGTGAAGGCATAGGAGCCGATCGTCACGCCGGAGATGTCGTTCAGGTGGGTGCGCATCAGGGCGGTGAGGTCGGCGGCCGGTGCGGCCGCCGCGACGGCGACGATGTCGAGTTCGGGGGCGTAGGCGGGGGCGTTCTCGGCGGAGAACAGCACAGCCTGGCCGCCCTGCGAATGGCCCCACAGGATCACCGAGGACCCGGCGTGCGCCTCCTCGATCGCCCGCGCGGCCCGCACCGAATCGAGGACGGCGTGCGCTGCGGTCAGGCCGACCAGGTAGGAGTCGGGGCCGGGGGTGCCCATGCCGACGTAGTCCGTGGCGACCACGGTGTAGCCGCGATCGAGCAGGAAGCGCAGGCCCTCGATGTCGAGGAACGGGTCGAAACCGCGTGAGGGCGCGCAGTTCTCGGCCGCGCCGGTCGTGGGATGCCCCCAGGCCAGGACGGTCCGCCCGCGCTCGGGCGCGGGGTCGGCCGGGCTGATGACCACACCGGTCGCCACGGCGGGGGAGCCGTGCACGTCGGTGGTGCGGTACATGATTCGCCAGGCATTCGCGGCGGCCGGTGTGCCGATCAGGGATTCGCTCTTGATCACCGAGCCGGGCGGGCCGTCGAGGACATCCGCGGGTTGTGCGTAGAACGCCGCGAGGCCCGAACGCTCCTCCTCGTCGCCATGCAGCCGGGTGAATTCCACGACCGCCAGGGCGACGAGGAGTGAAACCACGACCACGGCGATCGTTGCGAGCCTGCCGAGTTTGGGCATGACGCCCCACCTTCGTGGATAGCTAGAGGTTGTCTCGAAGGCGATTCTGCCAAACCGGCCGGTCGTTCATCGGTGAAACACGGGCATTTCCCGAGCTGGAATCGACTGCCCGGTTCGCGGGTCAGCCGGGGTGGTCCGTGGCCCGGCGACGCTCGGCACGCTCGGCCTCGAGCTTGCGGAGGTGGCGGAGCATGGCGCAGTCGTCCCGTTCGCACTCCTCACCGTGGTCGCGGAGGCGGCGTTCGATGTCGCGATCGGAGAAGCGGGTGTAGGGGGCGGGCGGGCCGTGATAGACCGCCGGCCGGTCGGTCTTGGGGATGTAGGCGAAGGGGTTGGTCATGCTCGGCTCCTGTGCTGTCCGCAGTGGTGTGGGTGGTCGGTGCGGGGGATGGTGAGGAATCCGCCGTGGGCGAGAGCGATTCGGAGAAAGCGGGCGTCGCGCGCCTCCCGATGGAAACCCCAAGCCGCCCAAGCGATCACGGACATACACATGACGGTGATGGACAAGAGTGCCCATGCGTCCCATGACATTTCGAATCCCTTCGGTCGAAGCTCAATATTTCTGCTTCAGTAGACACCGGGAAATTTCCTGCGAGGTGGGTTCATCATGAAGTGGTATCGAATTCGATGGAAGCCTGCGGCGGACATGTCCGTGGCGGCGAATCCCCAGATAGCGAGGCTAACGAAATGGCCGGATCGACTGTCTCACGAATGGATTTCGGCAACTACATCCAACGGGTGCGCATGGACTCGGGCAAGAGTCTGCTGGCCACCGGCGTGTATCTCGAGGTGTCCCGCCAGACGATCATGCGGCTGGAAGACGGGCTGCCGACGAAGCTCACGACGCCGCAGATCAAAGTCATGCTCGACTTCTACGGTGCGAGCCAGGAAGTCGGCGCTGAGACGCTGATGCTGTGGCGGGAATGCAAGGCGCAGGAGAAAACGGCTAAGGCGCAGGGGAATTCGAAGGGATTCTGGGAGCCGTACGGAGATCAGGTCGCTCCCCAGTACCCGCGCTACCTGCGACTGGAGGGCGCTTCGAACCGCATAACCACGCATCAGCTAGTTCTGGTACCCGGGCTGCTGCAGACCGCTGAATATCGGCGCGCCATCGCCAAGATTGAAACTCCGGATATCTCGGCGGTCGACGCTGAACGTCGAATCGAGTTGAACACGCGGCGACAAGCAGTGCTTGACAATCGCGAAGTTCGTTTCGCTGCATTGGTTTCGGAGGCTGTGTTCCGGCATCGGCCCGGTGGGGCGACAGTCATGGCGGCACAGCTCCGGGCGATTGGTGAATCGAGTGAGCGCGACAATGTCAGTGTTCGCGTCATTCCATTCGCAGCGGGTTCCCATCCGGGCTTGACGATTCAATCGTTCACGTTGTTGCAGTTCCCATCAGGCCTGAGCGGTCTGGTTACGCCGCCGGTGGTGTACCTGAACGGGGCGATGGGTGCTCTCTACCATGAGCAACCCGATGTGATCGCCGAGTATCGAGAGGCGATCATGGGCCTTCGAGCGGTAGCGTTGAGCGAAGACGACACCCGAAACTTGTTGTCGCAGCTTGCAAAGGAGTACGAGGCGTGAGCACATATCCTCCGATTCGTCAGTGGTTCAAGTCCTCCCGATCGTCCACGCAGAGCGAGTGTGTGGAAGTCTTTTTCGAATCGGCGAAGGGGAGTGTTTCCGCTCATTGGTTCAAGGCTTCCAGGTCATCGACGCAGAACGAGTGCGTAGAGGTTTACCTCGGTGACGAAGTCGGCGTGCGGGACTCCAAGAACCCCGGCGGCCCCGAGCTGTGGTTCACCGGTCAGCAGTGGGACAGCTTCCTCGAGAGTCGCGTCTGGGAGCATTGAGCTCCGGACCCGCGCAGTTGCCCCCGCCGAGAGTTGTTCGGTGGGGGCGACTTTCGTTTCACAGCACCAGGGTCGGATCGCGGTGGGTGGCGGCGATCAGGCTGTCGAGCAGGCCGGGGAAGCGGGCGTCGAGGTCCTCGCGGCGCAGTGACTGGAGGGTTTCGCGGCCGTTGGGGCGCTGCCAGATGAGGCCGGCTTCGCGCAGCACCCGGTAGTGGTGGGTGAGGTTGGACTTGGGCACGCCGGGGGCGATGGTGCCGCAGGGCTGTTCGCCGTCACTCGCGAGCTTGCGCACGATGCACAGGCGCAGGGGATTGCCCACGGCGGCAAGGACGTTCGCCAACTGGATCTGGTCCCGCTCGGGATGCGCCGTCATCACCCGTCCAGGATAGCGCGACTGTTGACAGACAGTCGAACTGTACGTAAGTCTATGAACAATCAAACTCATTCGAGAGGTCAGGACATGGGCTCCAGCGCTTCACGTTTCGACGGCAAGATCGCACTCGTCACCGGCGGCAGTAGCGGAATGGGCTTGGCGACCGCGCGCCGCCTGCTCGACGAGGGCGCGAGCGTGATCATCACCGGCCGCGACAAGGCCCGGCTCGAGACCGCCGCCGCGGAGTTGAACGCGGGGGATCGGGTGCTTGCCGTACCCGGGGACGCCGCGGATCTCGCCGACCTCGACACCCTCACCGCCGCGATCGCCGACCGCTTCGGCCGCCTGGACGTGGTGTTCGCGAACGCGGGCACCGGCGCGTTCCAGCCGATCGACGCCGTGACCGAGGCGGAGTTCTACCGGGTGATCGATCTCAACTTCAAATCGGTGTTCTTCACGATCCAGCGGACCATCCCGCTGCTGGCCGACCACGGCGCGATCGTCATCAACGCCTCGTTCGCCGTGCACCGCGGCTCCCCGGGCTCGGCCCTGTATTCCGCGACGAAGGCGGCCATCCACAATCTGGCCCGCACCGTCGCCGCCGAACTCGCCCCCCGCGGCATCCGGGTGAACTCCGTGAGCCCCGGCTACACCGCGACCCCCGCCTTCTATGCCGAAGCATCTCCCGAAATGCAAATCGGCGCGGCCGCTTCGGTCCCCGCCGCTCGGATAGGAACGTCCGAGGATGTGGCCGCCGCCGTAGCCTTCCTCGCGTCCCCCGAGGCGTCCTATATCAACGGCCACGATCTCCAGGTGGACGGCGGCCTGATCAACGTCACCCCGGCGGCCATGATCTGACCCGCGAACGCCGATGTCCCGGCCGAGAATTCGGCCGGGACATCGCTACCGGCTCCCGCGCGGGCGGAGTCGGGGTTCTACGGCCGCGGGCTCGCCTGGAACAGCGACCACATCCGGTTGAGCATCTCGGTCTTGCGCGCCCCGGTCGGCCACCCGTGACTGCCGTTGTTGTAGACCCGCCACAGCACCTTGGTGCCGTCCGCGCAGTCCCAGATCTTGGAGTCCTTCACATCGGTGCCGCCGTCACCGCGCTCGTTCGAGCACGGCCGGTTCTCCCAACTCCAGTACATGACATGGCTGTACGCGACCGGTTCGAACACGACCGGGTCACTGGCGGAGGCGAATACGCCCCAGGAGATGGCGCGCGAGGGGTTGCACCCGGTCGGCGGCGGCGCGGGCGCGTAGACCGCGCCGGAAGCGAACAGCTCCGGGGCGACACAGCCGGCGCGCGAGGCCATCTGGCCGCCGTTGGAGTGCCCGCTCAGATGGATCCGCTTGGGATTGACGCAGTACGTCGCCCGCACATTGGCGACCACGGCCTTGATGTAGTTGACGTCGGCGTCGTTCGCGTCCCAGCCCCACTGGTCGGTGCCCTCGGACTTGCCGCCGCGCGGGTACACCACGATGAACTTCTTCTGGTCCGCGAGCGCGTTCCAGCCCGAAGCGTCCTGGTGCGTCTGCGGATTGGACTGGCCGCCGTGGATCGCGACCACCATCGGCGCGCCGCTCGCGGAGATCCCGGACGGGACGTGGATGCGGTAGCCGCCGCGCTGGCTGAAGGGAACGTAGCCCGACTTCGCGGTCGTCGAGCAGGCCGCCGCCATCGCGCTCGGATCCTCGAAGCTCCCCTCGTCGGCGGCCGCGGGTCCGGCCGCCACCGAGACCGCGAGGGTCATTGCTGCACAGGTCGCGCCCACCAGCGCGGCCATTCGTTTGAGAAGTGAGGACGCCACGGAATCTCCTTGCGTACGAACGTAATCGGACACAGGAAAGCCGACGCTCCAATGCCGCGGCGAGCCCCCATTATTGGGGGTGCGCCAAAGGGCATGTGCCACTTCGATTATGCGATAGCATAGGCGCAGTCATGCGTTGGTAAACCTGTGGCCCGGCGTACGTGCGGGTCCATTCACTCTGTTGTAGGTAGTGATCGGAGCTGATCGGAACGCGCATCGGCGGGAACTGTCTACATCCAGCGAATAGTCAGCTCTCACCCTTGAGCTGCTTCAGCACAAGATCGACGAAGGCGTCGACCTCGGGCCGGTGATACGACGGCGCGCCGTGCGCCGCGATGTGAAACGTGGTGGCGCGCACCTCTTCCGCGGTCAATCCATTGGGCCCGTCATGGGCGAGGGTGGCCGCGAGCCGGTCCAGGAAAGCCCCGACCTCCTCGGTCGAGTACCCCGGTAAGCCGAACGGAGGAGCGGAGAAGTGCACGCGCAGCACGTCGTCGTGGGTGAGGGTGTCCTCCACCCGGCCGGCCGGTGTGCGGCCCCCGCCCAGGCGCAGCAGTTCCAGCTCCTTGCAGACCTGGTCGAGGAAGTCGTCGACCTGCTCGCAGTCGTAGCCGCGGCGGCCGAAGGGCGGGCCGTCGAACACGGCAAGGCGGATGTCGGCGGCGCTGAGATGGTCACGGCCACCCATGGTTTCGGCTATCCGCGCGCAGAAGGCATCCACCTGTTCCGGGTGGTAGCCGTGATGCCCGAAAGGGGCAGATCCGAACTGCCTGCGGCGTACATCCTCGGGGGTCACGAGCGTCATTGTGCCAATGCCCTCATGTCCGAATCGTCGCCGCCCCTTGCCGATCCGATTCGTCCGGTCAATCCTTTCGCACGCCGTCGATGATCAGTCGGCGAATCGCCTGCGTGAGGTCGGCCGAGAGCCCGTGATCGGGATTGCGCAGCCCGTGCAGGATCGCGCTCAAGATCATGCCGGTCACGGCGCGCGAGGTGTTGACGGTATCGAGGTCGGCGCGCAGATAACCCTGTTCCACCCCGTGCTCGAGGTAGGCCGTGGTGAGCGCGTCGGCGGTGTCGAGCAGACCGTACAGCCGGGTGGTCAGCTCGATATCGATGCCGGTGGCCTGGAACAGCAGCAGCTGTGCCACCCGGCGGTCCTCGAGGAAGATGTCGTTCAACGCGCCGCCGATGCGCTCCAGCTGCACCCGGTACTCCGCCAGGCTCTCGGCCGCGTCGGGGGCGTTCTCGAGACCCAGCGACGCCACGATGCGCGCGGCCAGATCGTCGATGACGTGATCGATGATGTCGCGCTTGTTCGCGAAGTACCGATAGAACGTGCCGTGCCCGATGCCCAGCTCACCGGCGATATCGGCGATGCCGGTGGCGTGATAGCCCTTCTCGGCGAAGCAGGCGAACGCGGTATCGATGATCTCCTGGCGGAGCTCGGCCTTGCGCCGTTCGATGCGGGAGGATGGCTTCGTCACCCCGCCGATGATACGGTGTTCACAAACGGAATGAGATGTCATTCCGTGACAAGTGAGTCACAGCGGCCGGGTTGGGACGCTGATTTACAGGGAGGTTCGGCGTGGCACCTCAGTACGACGCCATCGTGGTCGGTGCGGGTTTCGGCGGTATGGGCGCCGGCATCCAATTGGATCGGCTCGGTCTGAGCAACTTCGTGATCCTGGAGCGCGAGAACGATCTCGGCGGCACCTGGCACGTCAATCGCTACCCGGGACTGGCCGTGGACATCGCCTCGGTCACCTACTCCTATTCCTTCGAGCCCAACCCGAACTGGTCCCGCCTGTTCGCCCCGGGCTCCGAGCTCAAGAAGTACGCCGAGCATGTGGCCGACAAGTACGACCTGCGCCGGCGCATGCGCTTCGACACCGTCGTCGGGGGAGCGCGCTGGGACGAGGAGCAGCAGCAGTGGGTCGTGGCCGTCGAAGGCGGTGAATCCCTCACCGCGCGTTACCTGCTCGCGGCGACCGGCTTCCTGTCCCAGCCGTACACCCCGCCGTTCCCCGGCATCGACACCTTCGCGGGCAGGATCATCCACACCACCGCGTGGCAGGACGACTACGACCTGACCGATACCAAGACCGCCATCATCGGCACCGGCGCGACCGCCGTGCAGCTGATCCCGGAGATCGCGAAGAAGGCCAAGGCACTCACCGTCTTCCAGCGCACCCCGATCTGGGTGGTGCCCAAGGTCGACACCGCGATCCCCAAGCCGGTGCAGTCGCTGTTCGCGCGGGTCCCGGTGACGCAGAAGGCCGCTCGCCTGGCCAACACCGCCATGCTCGAGGCCCTCATGGTCGTGGGCGTGCTGCACTTCAAGCAGGCCAAGCCGCTGAACAAGGCCGCCGCCGCGCTCGCCAAGGCGCACCTGCGGACTTCGGTGCACGATCCGGAGACGCGCAAGAAGCTCACGCCGGACTACGATTTCGGCTGCAAGCGCCCCACGTTCTCGAACCTGTACTTCAAGACCTTCAACGAACCGCACGTGCGCCTGGAGACCAACTCCATCGATCACATCGAGCCCGACGGCATCGTCACCGCCGACGGCCACAAGACCGAGATCGACACCCTGGTGCTGGCCACCGGCTTCAACCTGTGGGACGTGAACTTCCCGGCCATCGAGATCATCGGCCGCGACGGGCTGAACCTCGGAAAGTTCTGGCGCGACAACCGCTTCCAGGCCTACGAGGGCATCACGGTGCCGAAGTTCCCCAACTTCATCAGCCTCAACAGCCCGTACTCCTACAGCGGCCTGTCGTACTTCACCACCATCGAAGCCCAGATGAAGCACATGGCCCGGCTCTTCGGTGAGATGTTCCGGCGCGGCGCGAAGACCTTCGAGGTCACCGAGTCGGCCAACGCCGAGTTCCTGGACCGGGTCACCGACAAGCTCGACTCCTCGGTGTTCTACGGCGGTCAGTGCTCGACCGCGCGCAGCTACTACTACAACCAGCACGGCGAAGCCGCGCTGCTGCGCCCGACCACCACCATGAACGCCCACCGCGAGGCCGTGAGCTTCCCGCTCGACGATTACGCCTACGGCGAACAGCCCGCCTGATCCGGACACCGCGATCGGGCACCCGGGTGCTTGATCGGATACGAGGTCTGTGGCCGAGCGATCAGGGCACCTCGACCGCAGACCTACACGCGGAATCCTGGGCACACGCTGGCCAATGCTCCCGCGTGAATGTTCGTGGCCCGTCTCGTTCTGGACTGAGTGGAGCGGGGGAGCGAAGCGGAGGAGCGGAGGGAGGGAAGAACGAGACCTCCGGGGCCACGAACCCGCCCGGAGCGAAGCGGAGGGCAGTTAGATACAGCAGGTCGGCGCGGCCTACTCGGCGGATAGCTGGCAGACTGTCTTGGCAACGACCCATTCGACCACCTGACTAGGGGCTGACTTCGACGATGGACCTCCTGCTGCCACTGCTTCTGGTTGCTCTGCTCATCCCGATGTTCCTGGGCGTCCGCCGCCAGAAGCGGGAGATGGCCAAGGTCACCGAGATGCAGGACAACCTGAAGGTCGGCGACGCGGTGATCACCACCTCCGGGCTCTACGGCACCGTGGTCGACGTCGATGACACCTCCGTCGACCTGGAGATCGCCGAGGACGTCGTGACCACCTGGTCGCGCGCCGCGATCCGCGAGGTCCGCGCCGAGGAGACCACCGCCGGCGAGTCGGTCGATACGGATTCGGCCGTCGCGGCCACCCCGGCCGAGGCCGACGCCGTGGAGGCCGCTGCCGTCGAGACCACCGGGGAACCCGGTTCCGTGCTCGGCGATCGGCCCGAGACCTCCGACGAGAACCCGAAGCTGTCCAAGGACTGACACGTCCCCGCGCCGTCGGCCGCCGCATCCGGCGACCGGCGGCGCTGCGGTGTGCCCGCTCGTTCCACCACCCATCCGCCTAGGAGATAACTGCTGTGCCACCTTCCCAGGGAACGGCGCATCCCATGCGCCTGCTCGGCGTGTACGCCGCACTGGTGGCCGTGATGTTTGGCCTGGTGTTCTTCACCGGTGACAAGTCCGCGACCCCCAAGCTCGGCATCGACCTGCAGGGCGGTACCCGCGTCACGCTGACGCCGCGCACCCCCGACGGCGGCAAGCCGAGCAAGGACAGCCTGCAGAAGGCGCAGGACATCATCGAGCAGCGCGTCAACGGCCTGGGCGTCTCGGGATCCGAGGTCGTCATCGAAGGCGACAACCTCGTGATCACGGTCCCGGGTGAGGACGGCGCGCAGGCTCGTACGCTGGCCACCACCGCCAAGCTCTACATCCGCCCGGTGATCGGCCAGCCGATTCCGCCGCAGGTGAAGAACGGCAAGCCGGTCAATCCGCAGCAGCCGCAACAGCCGCAGCAGCCCCAGCCCGGCGCGCCGGAAGCGGTCGCGCCGACCACCTCGGGCGCACCGACCACCGCGGAGAACCCGCCGGCCACCGGTGAGGCTCCCGCGCAACAGAATCGGGTGTTCCCGGCTCAGGCGCCGACCACCGACGCGCCCGCGCCGACGACCGACGCTCCGGCTCCCGCCCCGGCCTCACCGGAGCAGGCGCAGAAGGAAATCGCCGAGGCCAAGGCGCTGCGCCAGAGCACCGATCAGACGATTCAGCAGACCGCCATGCTGACCATGGACTGCACCAAGCCGGATCCGTTGCAGGGCAACGACGATCCCAACCTGCCGCTGGTCGCCTGCAGCGCCGACGGCACCGAGGTCTACCTCCTGGACAAGAGCCGGCTCGACGGCCAGGAGATCAAGGACGCGCGGGGCCAGTTCAACGCGCAGGAATCCAAGTGGACCGTGGACGTGGAGTTCAAGTCCGGCGGCGCGGACACCTGGGGCAAGCTGACCACGGAGTTCTACCAGAAGCAGCTGGCCTTCGTGCTCGACACCAAGGTCGTGAGCGCACCGCAGGTGCAGGCCGCCGGTCAGTACACCGGCAGCACCTCGATCTCGGGCACCGGCATCAACAAGACCACCGCGACCGAACTCGGCAACACCCTCAAGTACGGCTCGCTGCCGCTGTCGTTCTCGACCTCCGAGGCCGAAACCGTCTCGGCGACACTGGGTCTGTCCTCGCTGCGCGCGGGTCTGATCGCGGGTGCGATCGGCCTGATCGCGGTGCTGCTGTACTGCCTGCTCTACTACCGCATGCTCGGCTTCCTGGCCGGTTTCTCGCTGCTCGCGGCGGGCGTGGCGGTGTACCTGATCATCGTGCTGCTGGGCCGGTCCATCGGGTTCACCCTCGATTTGGCCGGTATCGCCGGTCTGATCATCGGCATCGGTATGACGGCCGACTCGTTCGTCGTGTTCTTCGAGCGAATAAAGGACGAGATGCGCGAGGGCCGCAGTTTCCGGTCCGCCGTGCCCAAGGGCTGGGCGCGTGCCCAGCGCACCAACCTCTCCGGTAAGACGGTCAGCCTCATCGCCTCGGCGGTGCTGTACCTGCTCGCCGCCGGACAGGTGAAGGGCTTCGCGTTCACCCTCGGCGTCACCACCGTGCTCGACGTCATCGTGCTGTACCTGGTCACCGCGCCGCTCATGATGATGGCCTCGAAGTCGCCGTTCTGGGCCAAGCCCTCGGTGAACGGGCTCGGCGCCGTCGCTCAGATTGCCCGGGAACGCAAGGCGGCCGCCGGCGTCCTGGTGAAGGAGGCGTGATCATGGCCAAGACCAGTCCCGTCCTGGACGTCGACTCCGAACTCGATTACGAGGCGGCGTCACCACAGCACGGTTTCCTCGAACGGCTCTACACCGGAACCGGCGGCTTCGAGATCGTCGGCCGGCGCAAGTTCTTCTACGGCCTGGCCGCGGTGTTCCTGGTGATCGCCCTGGCGAGCATCGGCATCAAGGGCTTCACCCTCGGCATCGACTTCGCGGGCGGCTCGCGCATCCAGATGCCGGCCGCCGAATCGGTGACCACCGAACGCGTCGAGCAGGTCTACACCGACACGCTCGGCCACGCGCCGGTCACCGTGCAGAAGGTGGGCTCGGGCTCGACCGCCGCGGTCCAGGTCCGCTCGGAGACCCTGGACATGGCGCAGACCGACAAGCTGCAGAACGCGCTGTTCCAGGCGTTCCAGCCGAAGGACTCCAACGGCCAGCCCAACATCAACGCCATCTCGATCGCGGAGATCAGTGAGACCTGGGGTGGTCAGGTCACCCAGAAGGCCCTGCTGGCCCTGCTGGTGTTCGTGTTGCTGACCATGATCTACATCGCCTTCCGCTTCGAACGAGACATGTCGTTCGCGGCGATCGGCTCACTGTTCTTCAACCTGATCGTCACCGCGGGCATCTACTCGCTCGTCGGTTTCGAGGTGACGCCGGCCGCGGTCATCGGCCTGCTCACCATCCTCGGCTTCGTGCTCTACGACAACGTCGTGGTGTTCGACAAGGTCGAGGAGAACACCCGCGGCGTGCTGCATCTGACGAAGCACACGTACGCGGAGAAGGCGAACCTGGCCGCCAACCAGACGCTCATGCGCTCGATCAACACCACGATCATCGGCATTCTGCCGATCATCGGCATGCTGGTCGTGGCGGTGTGGCTGCTGGGCGTCGGCACCCTGAAGGATCTGGCCCTGGTGCAGCTGGTCGGCATGATCGTCGGCGCCTACTCCTCGATCTTCTTCGCGGTGCCGCTGCTGGTCAGCATCAAGGAACGCTGGGGCCCGGTGGCCGCGCACACCAAGAAGGTGGCGGCCCGGCGCGCCGGCGGCAACGCGGCGGACGTGCACTCCGCCGCGGCACAGCGGGCGGGCGCGGCCAGTCGCGCCGGCGGGCGGGACACCTCCGCACCGCGCGCCCGGGGCGCCGAGGCGCCGCGCCCGGGTACTCGACCGAGCGGGAAACGACACAAGAGAAGGCCATAGGCAGCAGGGGGTTGCGGACGGTGCGACAGAACAGGATTCGACGTGGCGCCGCCGTGGCCGTCGCGGGTGTGCTCGCCGTCGGTGTGCTGACGGCGTGCGGTGGCAAGAACCAGGTCCCCTCGATCGGGTACGGCGTGGACACCGTGGTGGCCAGCTACAACGGCGGCAGCACGGTGGGCGCGAACGGTGGCGCGGCCGCGGTGTTCGGACGTGTGATCACCGGGTTCTTCTACACCGGCCCCGACGGGCAGCCGGTGGCCGATACCGACACCGGCACCGCCAAGGAGGTGCCGGGCGAGGCGCAGACCATCCAGTACCGGCTCAATCCGGACGGGGTGTACTCCGACGGCGCGCCGACCTCCTGTGACGATCTCGTCATGGCGTGGGCCGCGCGCAGCGGGCGCTTCACCAAAGCCGGTCCCGGCGGCCCGGTTCCGGCGTTCGACGCCGCGAGCACCGCCGGATACAGCGACATCGAGCGGGTGGACTGCCAGCCCGGGTCCAAGGACGCCACCGTGGTGTTCCGGCCCGGACGGCACTACACCGCGTGGAAGACGCTGTTCGGCGCCGGTGAACTGATGCCCGCGCACGTGGTGGCGCAGGCGGTGCAGGCGCCCAATGTGGTCGCCGCGATCCAGAGCGGCGACCAGGGCACCGTCGAGCGCATCGCGGAGTTCTGGAACAACGGCTGGCGGCTGACGCCGGGCAAGGTGGATCTCACCGTGCTGCCCTCCTCGGGCCCCTACCGGATCGAATCCTTCAGTGCGAAGGACGGTCTGGTGCTGGTGCAGAACGAGCGCTGGTGGGGCAACGCCGCCCGGACGCCGCGCATCGTGGTGTGGGACAAGAACACCGATCTGAAGGGCAAGGTCGAGGCCAAGTCCATCGGCGTGCTCGACATCGGCGCGGGCTCGCTCGGCGAGGTGAGCCTGGACGGCTTGGCCGCGGAGACCGTGCCCGGTCGCGGTGTGGAGCAACTGGTGCTGAGCACCGGCGGGGTGCTGAGCAACGTCAACGCCCGGCGGGCGCTGGCGCTGTGCACGCCCCGGCAGGAGCTGTTCGATCAGCTCGGGCACCCGGGCTTCGAGACGCCCAAGACCGGACTCGGTGCGGGCCCGCTGAATTCGCGGACCGTGCAGCAGGACACGCTGTACTACGGCGCGGTGACCGGTGCGGCCGACAAGTACAAGAGCGTCGACGTCGCGGGGGCCACCGCGGCGCTGAAGAACGCCGGGGTGCAGAACCCGACCGTGCGCATCGGCTACGTCCAGCCGGACGAACGGCGCGCGGCCACGGTCGCCAAGATCGCCGAATCGTGCCGTGCGGCGGGCATTTCGGTGGTCGACGCGGGTGCGGCCGACTTCTCGGCGACCCAGCTCGCGGAGGGCAAGGTCGATGCCGTGCTCGGCGGGACCGCGTCCTTCCCCGGTCCTGCGGGGGCGAGCGTGGCGACCGAGGCGGCGGCCTCGCTGCGCACCGGTCAGGGTTTGAATTTCGGCCGGTTCGGTAACGGCCGGTATGATGCGATCGCGGATCAGCTTGCGGCGGAGGACAACTCGACAACCGTGTTGAATCTGATGACCGAGCAGGAGAATCTGCTCTGGAGTGAGATGCCCTCGATTCCGCTGTTCGCCAACCCGCGCACCATCGCGTTCGGCGACGGCATGAAGAATGGGATCGCGAGCCCTACCCGGGCGGGAGCGGGCTGGAATATGGATCGCTGGGTGCTCGAGCGGTAGGGGCCCGAGGGAGATGAGCGCGTGTGAGGAGCGGGTGTAGATGAGCAAGCACGAAATGGTCGACACGGCCGAGGTCGCAGGCGAGCGCACGGTTCGTGCCAACGCGGCGGTGGAACGGCTGACCCGCTGGCACGACGACTTCCCCACCCCGGGAGTTCGTTTCGCCGATCTGACGCCGGTGTTCGCCGATGCCGAGGGCTTCCGCGCGGTGCTGGACTGCTTCGCGGCGTGCGCGCCGGACGCGGATCTGGTTGCCGGGGTGGACGCGCGCGGCTTCCTGCTGGGCGCGGGCGTGGCCGCGGTGCTGGGCACCGGCGTGGTGGCGGTGCGCAAGGCGGGCAAGCTGCCGCCGCCGGTGCACTCCCGGTCCTACACGCTCGAATACGGTTCGGCCGCACTGGAGATCCCCGCGGACGGCATCGAGCTGCGGGGCCGCAAGATCCTGCTGCTCGACGACGTGCTCGCCACCGGCGGCACGCTGTCCGCGGCGGCGGAGCTGTTCCGCACCGCGGGGGCCGAGGTGGTCGCCGCCGCCGTCGTGCTCGAGCTGGAATTCCTGGGCGGGCGCGCCAAGCAGGGGGACTACCCGCTGACGTCGATCGTCCAGCGCTGATCAGGAGCTGATCGCACGCTCATGAAGCGGTGCGGCCGCGGCGGTGACGTCGTGGCCCACCGCTTTTCGGCGTTACCGGGCCACCAGCCGGGCAACGAATCCACTGACGACCAGCCAGAAGATCGCTGCCAGGCCGTAGTTCAGGACCACGTCCAGGTCGGCGTTTCCGGTTTTGAACAGGCCCGGGAAGAACAGGGCCAGGGGCTCGGCCAAGGACTTGATGAATTGGAAGAACCGATTGGTCTGATCGGCGTCCAACACCAGCAGCAAGATATACATGCCCTCGATAAGGGCGAACAGTGCACCAACCGTCCCGATGATGCGGGCGGCGGTGGCCTCATTGCGGGCGACGTACGGCATTACGGAGGGATGCCCGTTGTGTGCGGGTTGAAACCGTGTCGCGGGTCCGTGAAAAGGCGTGTCCGCCATGACATGATGTCCCGGTGATGACCACGTCGTCGGGGAGCGTTGGGGCGTGAAGGCCAAGTTCGTCGTCGGAAGTGTGGTCGGCATAGCGCTTTCGCTGGTCACGCTGGTATTGGTGATCATTCTGCCGGCCACCGAGGAAACCTGCGCTCCGGGTTCGCCGCTCATTCCGTCGGCCACGACCGCACGTACCGAACCCAATTGCCCGAGTACGGGTTCCCCCGCGGAAGTGGGTTTGCAGGAGGGCGCGCTTCGCGTGTTGCGCTGCACGGTGGCGCGTTTCGGCAGTCTCGAGATGCGCGGGGTGATCGCGGACGACGCCTATCCCGATCATCGCGCGGGCCGCGCCGTGGAGTTCATCGTCGGAACCGACCAGGCCAAGGGCGATTCCATCGTCGCGTTCCTGCAGGAGAACGCCGCCAGCTTCCGGGTCGACTACGTCATCTGGAAGCAGCGCAGCTGGACCCCCACCGCGGCGTCGGGCACACAGTGGACGGCCATGCCCGATCGCGGGGACGCGGTGCGCAATCACCTGGACCGCGTGCAGGTGAGCATCAAGGCGGCGGCCGCGACCTCCACCGTGGTGCAGACCCCGGACGTGTCGCTGGCCGCCATGCCCGGCACCGTCAACGAGGCCGGACGGCTCTCCGGCGCGGGGCGTCGTCAATACCCCTTGGCGGCAGGGACTTTCACGGTGTCCGACACCTTCGGCTCGCGCGGGGGCGATCACCTCGGCGTCGACATGGCCGCCGCCAACGGCACCCCGATCTACGCCGCGGCCGACGGACTGGTCGTCGCCTCGGGCCCGGCGTCGGGCTTCGGCGACTGGATCGTCATCGACTCCCTGGACGAGAGCGGGCGGCGGTACTCCACGGTCTACGGGCACATGTACGACTCGGGCCTGTTCGTGCGCACCGGCGACATCGTGACCATGGGCCAGCACATCGGCGCGGTCGGCTCCAACGGCCAATCCTCGGGCCCGCACCTGCATTTCGAGGTCGTGCCCGGCGGGCGGCTCACCGGCGGCAGCCAGGTCGACCCCATGCCGTGGCTGTCCGGATCCAGTCTGCCCAGCGCGTCCGCGCCCAACAACTGCGAGAACGGATTCGGCAGCGCCGGAGGCAATCTCGCCGGCGGTAAGGTGCCCGCCGAACTGGAGATCTGGTACCGGCGCGCGGGCTCGCTGTGCCCGGAGATCAGCTCCTCGCTGCTGGCCGCGCAGGGGCAGGCCGAGTCCGGGTTCCGGCGCGGGCTCACCTCGCCCGCCGGCGCGGTCGGCCTGGCACAGTTCCTGCCCAGCACCGCGACCTCCCTCGCACCCGACGGGCAGCCGTACGTGATCGACGCCGACGGCAACGGCCAGGCCAGTCCATGGGACGACGGGGACGCCATCATCGGCCAGGGCCGGTACATGTGCACCATCGCGTCCAAGGTGCGGGGCTGGCTCGAACAGGGCAAGGTCACCGGCGATCTCACCGCCCTGACCGTCGCGGCCTACAACGCCGGTGAGGGCGCGGTGCTCGCCTCGGGCGGCATGCCCAACCAGGTGCCCGGTCACTTCAGCGAGACCCGCCCGTACGTGGCGCGCATCCTCGCCGCGGAGGCCGGCTTCCGCAGCATGGGCAGCACCGGCCGCTTCGTGCCGGACGCGGCCGCGGACCTGGGCCCGCAGATCGCCTCGGCCGGTCACGAATGGATCGGCACCCCTTACGTTTTCGGTGGCGGCGGCACCCAGGGGCCGACCGAGGGCGGGTTCGACGAAGCCGGTCTCACCGCGGCGGCCGTCTTCGCCGCCAGCGGTGGCACCATCCAGTTGCCGAACACCGCCGAGCAGCAGTGGGAGATCGGCGTCGAGGTGCAGTTGATCAAGGCGCAGCCCGGCGACCTGGTCTTCGGCAACTGGGGGACACGCGGACCGTCGAGCGTCGGAATCTACCTGGGCAGCGGCAAGATGCTGCACGCCGAACCCGGCGGCAAGGTGGCCGAGGTGCCCCTGCTCAACGGCATGAAAGCGCGTCGCATCGGCCAGTGAGTCCGGACGCCGGATCTCGCCCTGAGATCCGGCTCACGGAATTTGCCACTTGCACACCGGCATCGGGACTGGTTACCTTTGTAAACGTTCCATTCCCTCCCGATCGGAGACATTACGTTGATCTTCTGAGGTAACGCAGCCCTTGGCCCGCGCTCTCGCAGCGCCGCCTTCACTCGCGCTTACCTTTCGAGGAGTCCGTATGTCACTTCCTGTTGTTTCTGTTTCCGATCTGAGCTTCTCCTGGCCCGACGGAACCCCCGTATTCGATGGCCTGAACGCACTGCTCGGTCCCGGTCACGTCGGTGTCGTCGGCAGCAACGGCGCAGGTAAATCCACACTTTTCCGGTTGCTCACCGGTGCACTGCGGCCCGCTCGCGGGTCGATCACGGTGCCCGGGCGGCTGGGCTATCTGCGCCAGGATCTCGGTCTCTCGGCCGGGCAGCGGGTGGACGAGGTGCTCGGGATCGCGGGGACGCGAAAGGCGTTGCACCGCATCGAATCCGGAGACGGAACCGAGGACGATTTCGAGGCCGTGGGTGCGTCCTGGGACATCGAGGAGCATGCCATCGCACTGCTCGGCCGACTCGGATTGCACTACGTCGCAAGCGATGTCGGTCAGCTCGATCGCCGGCTGGACACCCTGTCCGGCGGGGAGACCGTGTTGCTGGGCCTGGTAGCCGAACTGTTGCGGGAGCCCGATGTGCTGCTGCTGGACGAACCGACCAACAACCTCGATCGGGTGGCGCGCGACCGCCTGTACGAGGTCGTGGGTCAGTTCCAGGGCACCGTGCTCACCATCAGTCACGACCGCGAGCTGCTCGACCGGGTGGCCACCGTGGCCGAGCTGCGCCAGGGCGAAATCCGGTTGTTCGGCGGCAATTTCAGCGAGTACGAGCGGATCGTCGAGCACGAGCAGGACCTCGCCCGGGCGGCCATCCGCGATGCCAAGGGCGATGTGCGCAAGCAGGCCCGCGAGCTGGTGGACACGCGGATCAAACTCGACCGGCGGCTGCGCTACGGCAAGAAGATGGAGGCGCAGAAGCGGGAGCCGAAGATCATCATGGCCGAACGCAAACGTCAGGCGCAGGTCTCGGCGGGCAAGCTCCGCAACGAGCACATCGGGAAACTCGCGGACGCGAAGGACGTGCTGACCGAGGCGGAGGAGCGGTTGCGCGACGACCGCGAGATCCGCGTCGATCTGCCCGGCACCCGGCTGTATCCGGGGCAGGACGTGATCGAGCTGGAAGACGTGCGGCTGGCGAACGGCCCGGTGGTGACGCTGAAGGTCAGCGGGCCCGAGCGGATCGCGCTCACCGGGCGCAACGGCGCGGGCAAAACCACGCTGCTGCACCGGATCTGCGCGGAACCGCCCACGGTGCCGTGGCGCATGCTGCCCCAGCGTCTGGACGTGTTCGACGAGACGCTCTCGGTGTTCGACAACGTCGCCGCCGCCGCGCCGCACGCGCTGCCGGAACAGATTCGAGCCCAATTGGCCCGCTTCCTGTTTCGCGGTGCGGACGCCGACGTTCTCGCCGCCGCGCTCTCGGGCGGTGAGCGGCTGCGGGCCGCGCTGGCCATGCTGCTGCTGGCCGAGCCCGCCCCGAAGCTGCTGCTGCTCGACGAGCCGACCAACAATCTGGATCTGCCGAGCCTGCGGCATCTGACCGAGGCGCTCGCCGGATTCGAGGGCGCGCTCATCGTGGTGAGCCACGACGAGCGGTTCCTGGGTGAGATCGGCGTCACACGCCGGGTCGAGCTCGACGCCGCCGGACTGGCCGATTCCACGGTCGGATAGTGGCCCTGAACGCGGGTCGCGCGCATTCCGCGCGACCCGCCGGCGGGTCCGGCTCGCGCCCGCGGGAAAGGCCGCGCCGAGCGGGGGATCGACCCGAAATGGAGATCGGAGCAATCCGGACGCAATGCCGCGCCGAACACGCTGCGGATGCGAGTAAGGTTCAACGCTCCGGACGGGTCCGGGAGGGCGGAATTCGCCGTTCCGGTCTCGGAACGTTTCCAGGACTAAAGTGGGTGGTCTACGTGGTTGGACGGTCCGGTAGGTTGAGCCGATCGAGGCCGGGAGAGGTGGTGGCATGACACAGAATCTGGAGAAGGCGAACGCCGGGCAATCGGAGAACGGCGAGCCCGCCACCCCGGCGCCGGGCACTCCCGCGCGCTCCGCCTCCGCCGCCGTTCCCACGTCCGCCTCGCGCCGGGTGCGGGCGCGCCTGGCCCGCCGCATGACCGGCCAGCGCGGCATCGCCGCGGTCAAGCCGGTGCTCGAGCCACTCGCTACGGTGCACCGCGAGCTGTACCCGAAGGCGAATCTCGCTCTGCTGCAAAGAGCTTTCGACGTCGCGGACGAGAAGCACCAGCACCAGTTCCGTAAGTCGGGCGACCCGTACATCACCCATCCGCTCGCGGTCGCGAACATTCTGGCCGAGCTCGGTATGGACACCACCACGCTGGTCGCCGCACTGCTGCACGACACCGTCGAGGACACCGGCTACGCCCTCGAGGACCTGACCAACGAGTTCGGCACCGAGATCGCCCACCTGGTGGACGGCGTCACCAAGCTGGACAAGGTCAACCTGGGCGCGGCGGCCGAGGCCGAGACCATCCGCAAGATGATCATCGCCATGGCCCGCGACCCGCGGGTGCTGGTCATCAAGGTCGCCGACCGGCTGCACAACATGCGGACCATGCGGTTCCTGCCGCCGGAGAAGCAGGCCAAGAAGGCGCGCGAGACCCTCGAGGTCATCGCCCCGCTGGCCCACCGACTCGGTATGGCCACCGTCAAATGGGAGCTCGAGGACCTCGCCTTCGCGATCCTGCACCCCAAGAAATACGACGAGATCGTGCGCCTGGTCGCGGACCGCGCACCCTCACGTGACACCTACCTGGCCAAGGTGCGGGATGAGATCGTCAATACGCTCGCTGCCAGCCGCATCAGCGCGATCGTGGAGGGGCGGCCCAAGCACTACTGGTCGATCTACCAGAAGATGATCGTCAAGGGTAAGGACTTCGACGACATCCACGACCTGGTCGGCATCCGCATCCTGTGCGACGAGGTTCGCGACTGCTATGCCGCTGTGGGCGTGGTGCATTCGCTGTGGCAGCCCATGGCCGGGCGGTTCAAGGACTACATCGCCCAGCCGCGGTACGGGGTGTACCAGTCCCTGCACACCACGGTCGTCGGCCCCGACGGCAAGCCCCTGGAAGTGCAGATCCGCACCCAGGACATGCACCGCACCGCCGAGTTCGGCATCGCCGCGCACTGGCGGTACAAGGAGACCAAGGGCAAGCACTCCAATGATTCGACCGAGGTCGATGACATGGCGTGGATGCGGCAGCTGCTGGACTGGCAGCGCGAGGCCGCGGATCCGGCCGAGTTCCTGGAGTCGCTGCGCTTCGACCTGAAGTCGCCGGAGATCTTCGTGTTCACGCCCAAGGGCGATGTGATCACGCTGCCGCAGAAGTCGACCCCGGTGGACTTCGCGTACGCCGTGCACACCGAGGTCGGGCACCGCTGCATCGGCGCGCGCGTCAACGGGCGGCTCGTCGCGCTGGAACGGCAGCTGGAGAACGGTGAGGTCGTCGAGATCTTCACCTCCAAAGCGCAGAACGCCGGGCCCTCGCGGGACTGGTCGAACTTCGTGGTGTCCCCGCGCGCCAAGGCCAAGATCCGGCAGTGGTTCGCCAAGGAACGCCGTGAAGAGGCGCTCGAGGCCGGTAAGGACCAGATCTCCAAGGAGGTCCGGCGCTCGGGTCTGCCGCTGCAGCGCCTGATGAGCGCGGACGCCATGTCCTCGCTCGCGCACGAGCTGCACTACACCGACATCTCGGCCCTGTACGCGGCCGTCGGTGAGAACCAGGTGTCGGCCCATCACGTCGTGCAGCGGCTCATGGCCCAGCTCGGCGGGGTCAGCGACGTCGAGAACGAGCTCGCCGAACGGTCCACCCCGTCCACGGTGCCCGCGCGCCAGCGGCTCACCGGGGACGCGGGCGTGGAGATCCCGGGTGCGCCCGGAACCGTCTCCAAGCTCGCCAAGTGCTGCACCCCGGTGCCCGGCGACGAGATCATGGGCTTCGTGACCCGCGGCGGGGCGGTCAGCGTGCACCGCACCGACTGCACGAACGCCGATTCGCTGCGGTCGGAGCCGGAGCGGATCATCGAGGTCAAGTGGGCGCCGTCGCCGTCCTCGGTCTTCCTGGTCGCGATTCAGATCGAGGCCCTGGATCGCACGCGCCTGCTGTCGGACGTGACGAAGGTGCTGGCCGACGAGAAGGTGAACATCCTGTCCGCGGCGGTCACCACTTCCGGTGACCGCGTGGCGATTTCGAAGTTCACCTTCGAGATGGGCGATCCCAAGCACCTGGGCCACCTGCTGAACGTGGTGCGCAACGTGGAGGGCGTCTACGACGTCTATCGCGTGACGTCCGCGGCCTGACAACCCGAAAGTCCCAGCGCGGCATCCGCTCTCCGGAGCGGGTGCCGCGCTGTCGTCTGTGCCGTGGTCGCGGTGATGTCGGCCGGACCGCTCGAGGATCTCTCGGCCGGTCGGGAATTACTCAGGACATATAACTGTTCAAAGCAATATGACTGGTTATATTGCCGTATCGGTGTCTCGATCATGACCGGGCACTACGCGCAGGTGGCGTTCACCCCCGCGGTCCGGGAGCATCAGCGCAAACACGGCAGCCTGCGCGGCTACGAACGGATGGCGGCGGTGCCCGAGGTCGCCGACGCGATCGGGCAGGACGAGGCTTGGTTCATCGGCGAGCGCGACAGCTTCTACATGTCCACCGTGAGCGAGACCGGTTGGCCCTACATCCAGCACCGCGGCGGCCCGCGCGGGTTCCTGAAGGTCCTGGACCCCCACACCCTCGCCTTCGCCGACTTCCGCGGCAACAAGCAGTACATCAGCCGCGGCAACCTCGATCACGACGACCGCGTGGCCCTGTTCCTGATGGACTACGCCGCCAAGGCCCGCATGAAGATCTTCGGTCACGCCAGAGTGGTTGAGGCCGAACAGGATCCGGCCCTGATGTCCGCGCTGACCCTGCCCGGCACCACGGTCCCGGTGGAACGCGCGATCGTCATCACCGTCGAGGCCTTCGACTGGAACTGCCGCCAGCACATCCCCGAGCTCTATCCGCGCGAAGAGGTCCTGGAAGCCGTCGGTTCCCTGCGTGACCGGGTTGCCGAACTCGAACGCGAGAACGCGCGCCTGCGTGCGCGGATCTCGGACACCGGCGCACAGGCCCCGGGTGCGTCCCCGGTAGGCTGACCGACCGTTGTCCGAGTTCACGACCAGGAGAGTTCATGACCGCGTTCGAGAATGTCAGTGTCACGAAGAAGGCGAACGTCTACTTCGACGGCAAGTGCGTCAGCCACAACATCGAGTTGGCCGACGGCACCAGCAAGTCGGTCGGGGTCATCCTGCCGGCCACCCTGACGTTCAACACCGGCGCGCCGGAAATCATGGAACTCATCGAGGGCGAGGCCAAGGTGACCCTGGCGGGGGAGACCGAGGCCGTGGTCTACAAGGGCGGCGAGTCGTTCTCGGTGCCGGGCAACAGCTCGTTCCAGATCGAGGTCGCCGAGCCCGTGCACTACGTGTGCCACTTCGGCTGAGCCGTACCCCGATTCGCCGAAACCGGCCGAGAGCTTTTGGCTCCCGGCCGGTTTCGTGTTCAGCGCAGCGTGATCCCTAGCGCGGGGCCATGCGGATCGCGCCGTCCAGGCGGATGGTCTCGCCGTTCAGCATCGGGTTCTCCACGATGTGGCGCACCAGCGAGCCGTACTCGGACGGGTCGCCCAGGCGCGCGGGGTGCGGCACCTGCGCGCCCAGCGCCGCGATGGCCGAATCGGGCAGGGTGGCGAAAAGGGGCGTGTGGAACAGGCCGGGGGCGATGGTCACCACGCGAATCTTGAGCGGGGCCAGGTCGCGGGCGACCGGGAGGGTCAGACCCACGATGCCGCCCTTGGACGCCGAATAGGCCGCTTGACCGATCTGACCGTCGAACGCCGCGACGGAAGCGGTGTTGACGATGACGCCGCGCTCGCCGTCGGCCTCCTCGGTGGCCGCGATGCGCTCGGCCGCCAGGCGGATCACGTTGAACGTGCCGATCAGGTTCACGTTGATGATCTTCTTGAACGAGTCGAGCGGGAACGCGCCCTGCTTGCCGACCGTCTTGATCGCGTTGCCGATTCCGGCGCAGTTCACGGCGATACGCAGCGTGCCCAGCTGCTCGGCGGCGTCGAGCGCGGCGGTCACATCCTCTTCGCTCGTCACGTCGCCGGGCGAGAACACCACGCGCTCACCGAGTTCGTCGGCCACAGCTTTGCCATCGGACGAAGGAAGGTCGAGGATAACGACCTTCGCGCCCGCCGAGTGCAGTTCGCGCACAGTGGCCAGGCCGAGTCCCGAGGCGCCGCCGGTCACGACCGCGGCGATGTCTGCTGTCTTCACAAAACCTCCAAATTGCTTGTCTTGTGAATGTAGATTCTCCTGTGTCGGGGGTACCGAGCGGGTCCCCGGCGTGGTGTGCACACGACGCCGACGATCCTGCTATCGCGTACGCGCGCGGATTACAAGGAGTGCCCTCGGCGCGTCGAGTCGTTGGAATTCTGTACATACGAGAGAATTTCCGATTGGGACCGTACTGCCGCAGTACATCGATCGAACGTGGCAACAACGGGCCGTAGCTCGACACCGACGACGCCCGACGTCCGTCACGACCGATCGCCGAGAGGGTCCGACGATGCAGCACGACGCGCCCGACGCAACGGGTACGCGCGCAATGTTGAAGTCGTACAAAAAAGTTTCGCGCTGGTATCCCAGCCTCGAGCCCGGCGCCGACGGCGCGGTGCTCACCGACGCCCAGGGCGACACCGTATTCGGCGAGGACGACAGCCCGGCCCGGTTCCCGCACTACATCAGCGACGACGAGGCAGAGCTGGTGATCCCGCCGGTGCCGGACGCGATCCTGCGCCGCAGCCACTTCGCGGGCGCGTGGTCGGACTGGATGACCGATCGTGAAACCGCTTCGTACACACCGAAACTGCGCTACCGGGCATCCACCGTGGTGGAATTCCCGTCCGAGAGTGACGAATACGACCGAACTCCGCCGGTCGATACCGCGTCCGCGCTGCTGGACGCCGTCGCCGACCCGCCGCCCGCGCAACCCGCACCGCAGCCGCACTACATGCGCCGCAGGATCATCGCGGTCGCGATCCTGGTCGTTGCCATTCTGTTGCTGGCAGTAGCCGGGGGATTAGCTCTACATACGCTCAAATCTTCGCGTGACACTTCGCAATCCGTCGGCACACTCGAAGAGGATGACCGTTCCGGTCCGGGCGCCCGCACGGCGGCGTACAACGAGATGACGGACACCTTGGTCATCGGCGACCATATCCCCGCGGGCATCCCGGCCGGATAAGAGGAGAGCTGAGACAGATGGATCAGGACTGGAGCCGTTGGCTCGACGAGGTCCCCGACGAGGGGGAGTCGTCGAGTGGTGTCGCGCGTTCCAAGGCTCCGGTGGTTCGATTGCGAAAGCGCCGTGGTGATTCCGGTGAGCCGGGACCCGCGCAACGCTCGATTCTGGTGGTCGGCGGCTGCGGCGGCGCGGGCACCACGACCACCGCACTCGGCATCGCCGGCGAGGTGGGTGCGGCGGGCGCACAGGTGGTCGCGGTGGACGCCACCCACGCCGGCAGCGATCTGGCGCTGCGGGGCGCGGACGAGCACCTCAGCCCCATCAGCCTGCAGTCGTGGCTCTACGGCCGCGGCGACGACGAGCCCGCCCCGCTCAAGGAGTGCCTGTCCCGGGCCACCTCCGGGATCGGATTGCTGTGGCGCGATCCCGAACCGCTGCGCCGGCGCGCCACCTACCTCACGGTCGCGCGTGCCATCGGCGACTCCGGATACACCCCCGTATACGACGGCGGCAATCCGATCGCCGGGCGGCACCTGCGCCCGCTGCTCGAGGACGGCGATATCGCACTGGTCCTTGCCATTCCGGCCCGCGTGGACGCCGCCAACCGGCTGCGCGTCACCCTGGAGTGGCTCGACGACCAGTTCAGCGGTCAGGGCGAGGGTCAGGGCGGTGGAATTGTGGGCGATACCACGATCGTTGTGTCACATCAGTTGCCGGGCGTCGACTCTCGGATCGCTGACCATTTGCGGGAGCATCTGGACGGCTGGGTCCGTGACATTCGTGAGATACCCTATGACCCGCACCTCGCGCGCGGAGAGCTTGTGCGGCACAGCAACCTGGCCGCCGAGACACGCCGGGCGTATCGCCGCCTGCTTGCTGGAGTGGCATCATGACCGCAGCCATGAAGGAACGTCGATCCTCCTCCGAGACCGCTATGGCGGCCGGAGTGGTGCCGCCGCCGGAGACCCGCCGCGCACCCATCTGGGACCGTCCCGTACCCGGAGCAGGTCGAGCGCCACTGGTGTGGCTGCTGGGCGTGCACGGCGGTGCGGGCGCCAGCACCCTCGCGCATGTGCTTGCGCCCGCTGCGGATTCGTACCGCCGCTGGCCGGGCGGCTTCGATCGCGAATCACCGTTCGTCGTACTGGTCGCCCGCGAGACCATCTCCGGGCTGACCCGCGCGCACGACCTCTTGCGCCAGCACCACGCGGGCCTGGCCGGCTCGTGCGAGGTGCTGGGTCTGGTCACCGTCGCGGCCCGGCCGGGCCGGATCCCGGCGGAGATCCGGCGCTATCGCGACGTGGTCGGCTCGCTGGCCGGTGAGGTGTGGCAGGTGCCGTGGCACGAGGAGTGGACGCTGGTCGAACCCGATCAGCTGCCGATCTGGTCGCCCGGCGACGCACCGCCGCCGCAGCAGCGCAGACGCAAAACCGATGCGCTCGAAGAGGTCATGCCCGATGTCCGCGAGCTCGGTGCGGGGATCGTCGCGGCCGTGCAGGACGCACTGGACGCCCCATCCGCCCCCCGGTCCGATCAGCCGGAACCCGGGGAGTGATCATGGTGGCAAGTGGAAAGCTTTGCGCACCAACGTTTTTATCCCCGCCCGCCGGGGTGTGGGAAGGCTCATCCGAAGGAGTTGCCGGGGCCGGCCGTGCGAAATGGCCGATCATCGGCGAGATTGTAACTAGCAGTTCGCTTTTGGAGAAGGACAGACAATGAGCATGCTCCTCGCCGTGCACGACGCCTACGGTTCCATCCTCGCCCAGGTCGGCAATCCGACCCCCGAGGCGCCACCCGCGTCGGACAAATTGTTGAAGCTGGTTCGGTACTTCACCTGGTTCGTACTGTTGTCGGGAGTCTTGGGGATCACCTACGCGGGTGGTCGCTTCGCCTGGGAGAAGTGGACAGGAGGCGGTTTGGAGTCGCCGAAGATGGTGGCGGGCGCGATGATCGGCGGAATCATCGCCACCAGTGCGGGAACCATCATGAACGCTGTGATCACCTAATGTCCGCCACAGTGGCCCTGCTGGCCTACAAACAGATGCCCGCCGACGTACTGCGGCCCATGATGCAGTTGATCGATTGGCTGCTGTGGTGCGTACTGCTGTTGTGCCTGGCCTGGATGATCCTGTCCGCGGGCAAGCTGTGGTACGCGTTCCGCGACGATCTCGCGGCGAACGACGCGACGCACGGTGTGGTGGTGAGCCTGATGGGCGCGATCATGGCCAGTTCGGCCAGTGGGATCGCGCTCGCCCTGCTGCCGACCTAAAGTTTTCTTGGTAAGCGCAATTGTCCAGTGACATACAGACTTTGGAGGCGCCGCAATGAGCGAGAAGGAGTCGCCCGAGCGCGACCGGATCTCGTTCGGCGTCATCGTCTCGGCGGCCGTGGTGACGTTGATCGTCATCGTCGGCGTCGTGGTCTACATCGGCCGCGACGACACCCCGTCGAGTACGAAGGCCGAGGGAACGACACCCATAGCGGGTGAAGCGGGTGCGACGGGCTTCGCCGCGCCCGAGGTTGATCTGTTCGGCCGCCGGGTCGACATCCCCAACAATGCGGCGGGGCAGCCACTCTCGCAGGAACCGGGTAAGCAGCGCAAGCCCGCGGACCAGGACTGGCTGACCGGACTGCCGTCGGGGATCACCGAACCGCACGGCTGGCAGCGGGTTTTCGGCGCGTCGGTGCCGTTCTCGACCTCCGACGGCCCGGCACGGCTGGAAAACGGTCTGGCCGTCGGCTACTCGCACACGCCGCAGGGCGCCGTGCTGGCCGCCGCCCAGATCACCTACCGGCTCAACGCCCGCCCCGCCGACCGCGAGCTCTACGTGCGGCAGGTCCGGGTGTCGGCGCAGCAGGTGGCCGCCTACGACCAGGCCCTGGCCGATCAGCGGTTGCCGAAACAGCAGCCGGAGAAGGTGACCCGCTACCTGGTGGCCTCGGACGGCTTCCAGGTGGAGAACTATGCCGACGACATGGCCATCGTGCGCCTGGCGGCGCGCGGTCCGGTCGTGGACAACCGGCAATTGTGGGCGGCGGTACGACTGATCATGGTGTGGGACGCCGGTGACTGGCGACTCAAGCCGTCGACCTCGAAGGCCTCGCAAACCGAGTACGTGGATTCCCTTGCGGGGTGGACGCGGTGGTGATGAAAAAATGGTGAATGAAGTGGCAACTCGACCCATGAAGGGGCGGACCACATGCTGAGGCGCATCCTGACGATCTTCGCGGTCGTGTTCACCGTCATGATCGCTACACCGACGGTGGCGTACGGACAGAACTACGGTTTCGACGAGGCGTGCAACCAGTTACACGATTCGCTCGACGGTCTCGGCATCCCCGGTCTCACCCTCGGTGACGCGGCCTCCGCCGCGTGCAAGGCCGGCAACGTAGCCACCCATCCCACCGACGCCGCCGCCACCGTGCGGGACAAGGCGTGGGACTCCACCTTCGGCAAGGTGGTGGACTCGCTCATGAGCGGTCTGGGCGAGGCGCTGATACTCGCGCTGACCTTCTGGATGAAACTGCCCAATGAACGGGTCAGCGACGCCGGAACGCTCTTCAGCAAGATAAACGACTACACCTATCAGGCGCAGATATTGCTGCTGATGGTGTCGGTGATCCTATCCGGCGCGAAACTGGCAGAGGCCAGACGAGGGGCCGCGGTCAGTGAGGCGGCCGAATCCTTCCGCATGTACGCGCGGGTCATCTTCAGTTCCTGGATGCTCGGCGCGGTCATCGTGGCGGCCACCCAGGCCTCGGACAAGTTCTCCGAGTGGGTGATTCAGGATTCCACCGACGGGCAGGCGCGCAACATCGCCGAGCTCATGGTGAAAACGTCCAAGCTGCAGGCGTTCTCGCCGGGTCTGGTGCTGATCATCGCTATCGTCGGCCTGCTCGGGGCGCTCGCGCAGATCGTGCTGGCCATCGTGCGCCAAGGGTTGCTGATAGTCGCGGCGGGCGTCCTGCCGCTGGCGGCGGCGGCCTCGGGCACGGCGACCGGGCGCGGGTCCTATCCCAAGCTCATCAGCTGGATCATCGCGTTCATGCTCTACAAACCGGTGGCGGCGATCGTCTACATGATCGCGTTCACCACCGCGGGCAACACCGATGAACTGACCTCGACCGCGGGGCTGCCCGACGCCGATCAGGCCCAGCGCATGCTGGTCGCGATCGTGCTGCTGTGCAGCGCGGCGTTCGTGCTGCCCGCCCTCATGCGCCTGGCCACCCCGGCCGTGGCGATCGTGGGCAGCGGCGGTTCGGGTCTGACCGCCACCACCGGCACCCTCGTCGGCGTCGCCGCCATCGGTGCGGTCGGCAGCCGGGCCGTGGGCGCGAAGGTGGCGGCCGGGCCGGGCAACGCCGGATTCGTCGGACCGCGTCGTGGCGGACCGCGTGGCCCCGGTGGGCCGGGCGGTCCCGGCGGCGCTGCCGGACGGCCGTTGCCACCGCGCGGCGGCGGAGGCGGCGGTGGCGCGGCCGCCGCGAGTCCTTCCGGGCCGGGCGGCAATGCGGCAGTACCGTCAGGCGCGGCACGAGCAGCAGCGAACCGGGTCTCGCAGGTGCGAGCCGCGACAGCCGGGTTGAACCGGGCGGATGCGGCCGCTGGCGATCTCGCCGGTGACCGCTGGACCAACCGTTCACCCGACCTCGGCAGGAGCACCATCCCACGATGACCATGACCGACACCTACGAGCGCCGCTCGTACGGACTGTGGCAGAAGCCCCGCAGCGCAGGACTTTTCGGCCTGCGCTGGGGTGAGACCGTGGTCGGCTTCGCGGTGGTGATCACCGCGCTGCTGACCGCGCTCATCGCCGGACCCAAACCGGCGCTGTTCGTCGCGGTCTTCGGTCTGGTCGTAATGGTTCCACTGGTGTGGCGGACCGGGGGACGCTCCGGCTACGAGACGGGATTGATGATGTTCCATTGGTTGCGCGGCCGCAGCAGGGGCGAGCACGTGTATCGCGGCGGCCGGTTCTCCCGGATTCCGGGCGGGGTCACCCGGCTGCCCGGAATCATGGCGCCCTCACGGTTGTACGAGGGGATCGACGCCGGCGGGTACAGCTTCGGCATGATCCACCTGCCGCAGTTCGGGCAGTACACGGTGGTCCTGCGGGCGTGGCCGCAGGGGCACGAGGCCGTGGATCAGCCGGTGATCGACCGGTGGGTGTCCGCGTGGGGCACCTTCCTGGCCTCGCTGGGGCAGACCTCCGACATCGTGGCGGTGGTGCCGGTCATCGACACCGTGCCCGAGACCGGAAACCGTTTGCTCACCGAGGTTTCCGCCATCACCCGGCCCGAAGCGCCGGATCTGGCGCAGCAGGTCATGTACGAGCTGGCGACCGAACTGCCGCAGGAGCGGGTACAGCTGCTGCCGCGCGTGTCGATCACGTTCAAGGCGACCACGGCCGAGCGGCGCAAGAATCCGGCGGAGGAGGCGGTCGAGATCGGGCGCCGGCTGCCGGGCATCTGCGCGGCGCTGGCCGAGGCGGGCGTGCGCGCGCAGCCCATGTCGGCGGACGACGTCATCTCCTTCATCCGGCGCAGCTACGATCCGGCCGCGCAGGCCGATCTCGAGGTGGCGGCGGGCGAACCCGGTGGGCACGGGCTGGATTGGGCCGACGCCGGGCCGGTCTCGCACGAGGAGCGGTGGGATCACTTCATCCACGACGGCGGGCGTTCGGTCACCTGGGAGATGGACACCGCGCCCGAGGGCGCCGTGGACGAGCGGGTGCTGCAGCGGCTGCTCGCGCCCAATCCCGAGGTGCCGCGCAAGCGCGTGACCATCGTGTACCGGCCGCATTCGGCGGGCGACGCGGCGCAGATCGTGGACGACGACTACAAGAACGCGCTGGTGGCTCAGCAGAGTGAACGCGGCGTGGTGTCGGCGGCGGCGACGATTCGGGTCGGCGCGACGCAGCAGGCGCGCGAGGAGCAGGCGCGCGGGCACGGCGTCACGCGATTCGGCGCGCTGGTGACCATCACCGAGCCGCTGCGCGGGGATCTGCCCCGCATCGAGGCGATCACCCGCGACCTGTCCACCCAGTCGCGGTTGAAGATCCGGCGCTGCTACCGCTACCAGGCGGCGGCCTTCGCAGCCTCGCTCGGCTGCGGGGTGATCCTGCCGGAGCACGCGACAATTCCGAAAGCGCTTGCGGGGTAACAGTTCATGCCACGTGATTTCGAACCACCGGTCCGGGACCGCGACGCCGCCGCCTCGGCGCGTCGCGGTTCTCGCCGCGACCAGGGTACGGCGGACGAACCCGACCGCACCCCCGCGGACCCCGACCAGTCCTGGCCCTCGGCCCGCGTGGCCCGCGATGAGCACCGCCCCCGCCGCGGCACCCTCCCCGACCGCCGGATGCTCCGCCGCGACCCGGTCCCCCCGGAGACGTTCATCCACCCCGCCCCGGAGGATTCCGCGACGGACTCCGCCGCCGAAACCCCCGACGCCCCCGGCCCCGAACCCCGCCAACCGGATTCGTCCACCCCACCCCGCCGCTCGGCCTACAAACTCGATCCCGGCCGCACGACCCAGGACCCCGAGCCCGGTGCGGGCTCGACTCCGGAGACCGGGCTCCCCGGCGGGCCCGGTTCGACCGCCGGACCCGGCTTCCGTGGCGCGGCTGCCGCGAGTGGTGGGGGTGCTGCCGGCGGCGCGGCTGCCACAAGCACTGTGGGCCACCCGGGTGGTGCGGGCAGCACGTGCGGTGCGGGTGCCCCCGGAGATGCGGGTGCCCCCGGAGATGCGGGTGCCCCCGGAGGTGCGGCCGCCACGAGTAGTGCGGGTGCCGTAGGTGGTACGGCCGGCGCGCGCAATGCGGGTGCCGTGGGTGGTACGGTCGACGCGCGCAGCGCGGGTGCCGCAGGTGGTCCAAGCACCGCGGGCGATGCGGGTGCGGTGCGTGGATCGACCGGTGCCGGCAATGCGGGTGCAGACGGTGGTTCGGCCGGTGCGGGGAGCTCCAGCACAGCAGCCGGTTTCGGCCCGGCGACAGATTCGAGTGCGTCGGCCGGCTCGAGCGCCGCGACGGGTTCGAGCGTGGCAGGGGCGGCGCGCGGCGCTGATTCCGGCCCCGCGGCAGGTTCCGATTCCGCCACGTCGGCCGACTCCCGGCGGGACACCGGTGGCCGCCCCGAATCGTCCTTCGAGCGCACCATGCTCCCGCGCACCCGAGTGGGCGAGCCCCCCTGGTCCCGTACCGATTCCGGAGACCAACGCCGTCCACTCGCCCGCCCCCAGCCCAATTCGGCCACCTTCGGCGCGAACCGCGGCGCGGGCGCGTACGGCCCCCCACGCCGCCCCATCCCCGCCCTCCCCGTCGACCCGTCCCCGGCAGCTCCCGCGCCCCGCGACATCGAGAACCGGGGTTCGACCGGGACTTCGGCCGCGGATCAGCCCGCTGGCCCGGCTCCGGAAGCTGTCGACCGCGAGCGAACCAGCGCCGAAGCGCTGGCACACGCCGCGGCCACGAACCCGGATGGCTCGGCCATCCCACGCCAAAACACTTCGCGCACAGTCGAATCCCCGAAGCAGGCGACAGCCGATGCACACCGGGACGGTGGCGAGGCCGTAACCATCGAGAGTGAAGACGCGCCGTCCACCACAGGCCGATCGCATGGGTCGCGATCATCCGAAGATTCAGGTCGGGCAAGCGCTTCCACGGTCGCGGATCCGGACACGGGCGACGTGGAGCCGCGGGTGCCGGGTGAGGCCCGGCGGGCGGGGCGGCGGCCTATCCCGTCGTTGTCGCTGGAAACGGAAACCGGTGAGCGGCGGAGTTCGGACGTGGCGGGGGAGGGCACCGGTGGACGGTCGCGGACCGACGACGTGCGTGCGAACCGGGCCGGAGCTGATGCGGGTGGCGACCTTGGTCGCGGCGGTGGGGGTAGCGAGAGTGTCCGCGGCGACGCCGTGGGCGGGCGCAGTGTGCGGGGGAGTGTAACCGGCGGGGGCGAAGCGGACTTGGCGGCGAAGGACGCTGCTGCGGGGGTGGATTCGACCGGTGCGGCATCGGCCGGTGCGGTAGCCGCCGGTGGCAGCTCCGTGTCCGGAGCGTCCGCGGACGCCGGCGCGAAGTCTTCGGGGGTGGACGGGGGCCGGCGAAGAGCCGGGGCGGGAACGGGTGGCCCGTCGGTGGCGGGGTCGGAACAGGTTGGTGGCTCAGGAAGTTCGGAGCGCGAGGACGCGCGCCCGGGGCAGGCGGAGGGAACGGCCGCACCCGGTTCGGAACGATTCGAGGGGGACCGCATGGACCGGGAACGTGGCGACGACGGCGTGTCAGGGGCGGGAACCGAAGGGGGCGACCGGGATCGGGGCTCGGCCGGGCGGGTAGCGCAGGAAGTGCGGCCGCGCGCGGGCGCGGGCGACACCGCCGAGCGCGCCCACGGGGCCGGTCAGCGGGCGCACGCGGGCGAGATCGGGACGGGGCCGCATCGGCCGCCCGGCTCGGGGCAGCGAGCGCACGGCGCGGACAGCGCTGGCAGTGAGCGCGGGCGGACCGGCGCGGCAGGAGAATCCGGCCGAAGCGCCGGCACAGGTCAAGCCAGGGACGTTCGGCGCGGGACCGGCACGGGAGAGTCCGGAGACGGTCGGCGCGGGACCGGCACGGGCGAGCGCAGCGGCGAGACTCGGCGGGGGAGCGGGCGCGCGCGGCGCGACGACGACGCGTCGGCGCGGTCCCGGAGCGAGGCCGACGGCCGGGAACGGCGCGGCGAACAGCGGGGGACGGACCGGGAATCGGCACGCGGGGGCTCGGACTCGAAGCCGCGCACGGGCGAGCGGACCGGCGAGGGCCGGTCGCGGCCCACCGACGCGGACCGGGTCCACATCGGCGGGCGCTCGGGCAACTCCGGGCGCACCCGGCGGCCGCGGCCCGAGGGTGAGGCCGGGGAGCGCACGGCGCGCAAGCGGACCGCGCGCCCCGCACGCATCGAGGGCGAATCCGGTTCGCGGCGTGGCGGACAGGACAAAGGCAAGGACACGGACAAGGCCAAGACCCGGGTGCCCAAGGGCGCCGCGGAGCGGAAGAAGGCCGCGAAGAAGCGCCAGACCGGGCCGAAGCTGCTGGACGACGCGACCCGGGCCAAGCTCGAGGTCATCGTCCGCGAGCAGAACGGCCTGCGGGCGGTATGGGCCACCTTCCGCCTGCACACCGACGATCTGCGCCGCCGCAACTTCGCGGCCCGCGTCGAGCGCATCGAATACGGCAGCGTCGACGAATTCGACCGCACCACAGCACAACTCACCGATCGCGGCTACATCGGCGCGGGCGGCGGGCGCATGAACGTGGTCGGCCGCCCGGTCGAGTACCGCGCCACCACCGCACAGGTCGCGGGTCTGTGGCCGTGGTCGGTCGGCGCGGGCGCGCCGCTGATCGGCACCCCGCTCGGCTCGCACCTGCACACCGGCGCCCCGGTCTGCTTCGACCCCATGAACTGGTTCATGCGCGGCAGCTTCATCACCGCCCCGAGCCTTTTCGTGCTGGGCCTCAACGGTTTCGGCAAGTCCTCCCTGGTTCGCCGCATCGTGCTGGGCGGCGTCGCACAGGGCATCACCCCGCTGATCCTGGCGGACGTCAAGCCCGACTACCGCAAGCTGGTGGAGCTGGTCGGCGGTCAGGTCATCGACCTGGGTTACGGCCACGGCAAACTGAATCCGCTCGCGGCCGGCGTGCTGGGCTCGATCGTGCCCCGGCTCGACGACATGCCCGAACTGCAGACCCAGGTCATGCAGGAGATGCGCGCCCGCCAGGTCACCCTGGTCGCGGGCCTGGTGGAGCTGGTGCGCGGCGCGCGCGTGCGCGACTACGAGGAAACCCTCATCTCCACCGCCCTGCGCATCCTGTACCGCGAGGGCAGCGATTTCACCCCGGACCAGCCGCCCATCATCGAGGATCTGCTCACCGTCATCGTCAACGGCGGCGACGAACTGATGCTCGACGCCGGCGCCGACAATCCGGACGAATACCAGAACGCCATCAAGGGCCTGCGCCGCTCGCTGCGCGCGCTGACCCAGGGTCCGTTCGGCGCGATCTTCAACGGCCACACCACTACTCCCATCGACACCAACTCCACCGCGGTCTGCATCGACGTCTCGCACATCCCGAACGGCGACAAGAAGCTCAAGGCCGCGGTCATGCTGGCCTGCTGGGCCGACGGTTTCGCCTCGGTGGAGGCCGCGCACGTGCTGGCCGACGCCGGCCTGGGCCCGCAGCGCTACTTCCAGGTCGTCATGGACGAGCTGTGGCAGGTGCTGGGCCTGGGCGACTTCATGGTCGACCGCGTGGACGAGCTGACCCGCCTCCAGCGCAGCATCGCCACCGCGCTGATCATGATCAGTCACACCATCAAGGATCTGCAGTCCCTGGGCTCGGAAGCGGCGATCTCCAAGGCGCTCGGCTTCCTGGAACGCGCCCGCGCCAAGATCTTCGGCGCGCTACCCGCGGAGGAGATCGGCCGGCTGGACTCGATCGTCCCGTTCACCTCCGCCGAGGAGGACATGGTCACCAGCTGGTCCGCGCCCCAGGCGCTCACCGGCGAGGCGCTCAAACCCGGCCAGCTGCGCCCGTCCGCCCCCGGCACCGGCAAGTTCCTCATCAAGATCGGTGAGGACCGCCGCCCCGGTATCCCGTTCCACATGGAGTTCTCGCCCTCGGAGAAGGAGAGCGGAATCCACGACACCAACCAGCGTTTCAGCGAATTCACCGAAACCACCGCCCGGCGCGGCACCGACGACGACGGGAACCCCGAATGATGCCGCACCGGTCCTACCGAAGAGTGTCGCCGGAGGTGCGTCAGGCCGCCGTCGAACAGGTGGTCGCGCTGAGTGCGAAGATGCGCTCGGAGTCCGAGGCGTGCCGGGTGGTCGCCGAACAGATAGGTGTGCACACCAATTCGGTCCGCAACTGGGTGCGCGCCGCGGAGAGCCCCGGCCTGGAGCAGATGGACGCGAGCACCCTGCGCCGCAAGGTCGCGCTACTACAGCAGCAGCTGGCAGCGGCCGCGGAGATGAACCGCAGCCTGGTGGAAACGCTGAATCACGCCAAGCGGGGCTCATGACCGCGTCCCGGCAAATCGGACACGCCGATTCGGGAAAACCGCTGGTATCGCCCGGCGCTCGGCTCGTAGGACTAGCCTGGAACGCAGGTCCGAAGCTGCGCCGCCGGCACGGACCGGGCGATGCGGTCCCGGCGGCCCAACGCGCGAAACTGGTGGTGATGCTGGTGCCTGTCGTCGCGATGCTGACCGCCGCGTGCGGCAGTAGCGATTCCGACGGTGGCTCGGGTCCGCTGCAACCGCCCACCTCCACCACCCGGTTGCTGCTCAGCGCCCCGGCCCCCGATCCCGCCAGCGGCGAGGGCGTGGCGGTCGCGGCCCTGCGTGAGATCTACACCTGGTATCCCGCCACCGAGGTGCAGGGCGCTCCCGCGCTCGCGCGCGCCCGGAAATGGCTGGGACCCACGCTGATCCGTACACTGGATGCACCACCCGCCGGTGCCGCGACGCCGAAGGCGACGTTGCAGTGGGCCGATTGGAGCAAATCCGGGGCTCACGTCGAAGCGTTCGCGTTCGCATCCGGTGAGAAGGCTCCGCCCGGCGCGGATCCCGGCCGTCAGCGATACAAGATCGGCATCGAACAGACGGTCGTCTATCCCGACGGCCGTCGCGAACCCTTGTCGCCCACCACCGTCGTCGCCACCGTCGTGCGCGGCCCCGGCGGCTGGGTGCTGGACGAATTCCGTTGAGCCGCATCAATTTACAGGTCATCTGAGGAGGCTGGAGATGGCGAAGCAACCGGTAAAGGATCCCGCCGCACCGGGTCCGGACACCACGCTGTTCATGATCTACGCGGCATTCGCCGTGCTGGGAACACTGTGGATATCCATCCAGATGGGCAATGCCCTGTCCTCGCCCAAGCAGGATCTGCCGATCAATCCGATCGCCATCGTCGTCGACCTGGCCAAGGGCAAGCTGTACTGGCCCGGCTGGGCGACCGTGATCGTGCTGCTGATCGTGCTGAGCGCGGTCGGCTACCAGCTGTACAAGCGAAGGGTCAAGGCGCGCAAGGCGATCGGACGCCTCGCGGTCGACGACAAGGCCGACCACATGGGCTCGGGCGGCGCCATCAAATCGCTCACCGACGCCGGTGTGCGGGAGAAGGCCACCCAGCTCGGCATGCGGCTGGGCAACAACGACATGCCCGGCGTCCCGATCGGCATGTCGGTGGCCGACGGCTGCATGCTCTACGGCTCCTACGAAGACCTGCACATCGACATCTGGGGCCCGCGCCAGGGCAAGACGACCTCGCGTGTCATCCCGGCGATCCTGGCCGCCATCGGCCCCGCGCTGGTCACCTCGAACAAGCGCGACGTGGTCGACGCGACCCGCGACGTGCGCCAGAACAAGGGCAGCCCGATCTTCATCTTCGACCCGCAGGACATCGCGGGCGATCCGATGAATCGCGATGACCGGGCGCGCAATTGGCACTGGGATCCACTGGCCTGGATCGACGCCCGCGCCGATGGCTGCGAGATGCGTGCGGCCCGCCTGGCCGGGCACTTCGCCGACGCGGACGACGGCGCCGGCGGTGGGATGGCGACCTCCACCGACAGCTTCTTCGACCAGGAGGCCGAGGATCTGCTGGCGGGCCTGTTCCTGGCCGCGGCGGTGGCCGACCGGCCCATCACCCAGTGCTGGGAATGGGTCACCAACCCGCAGGACACCGAGCCCATCGAGTTGCTGCGCCGCACCGGCCGGTTCCACTTCATGGCCTCGGGTCTGGCCCAGCAGTACAACGTCGACGAGCGCACGCGCAGTGGCGTTTTCGGCACGGCCAAGAAGATGGTGCGCTGCCTCAAGCTCTCCAACGTGCATCGCTGGATCACCCCGGAGGCGGGCGGCGAGCAGTTCGACGAACTCGCCTTCATCCGCGACAACGGCACGCTCTACTGCCTCTCGCTCGAAGGCCGCGGATCGGCGGCCCCGCTGGTCAGCGCCCTCACCGAGGCGGTCATCGACATCGCCATGCGTGAGGCATCGCGCTCGCACGGCGGCCGCCTCGAGATCCCGCTGCTGGCCGTGCTGGACGAGGCCGCGAACGTGGTGCGCTGGAAGGATCTGCCCAAGCAGTACAGCCACTTCGGCTCGCGCGGCATCGTGGTCATGACGGTGCTGCAGTCCTGGGCGCAGGGCGCGCGCTGCTGGGGCCTGGACGGCATGGAAGCCCTGTGGGCCGCGGCCAACATCAAGGTGCTCGGCAGCGGCGTGGACGACACCAAGTTCCTGCAGGAGCGCTCCGAGGCCATCGGCGCGTACGACAGCATCTCGTCCTCGGTCTCCGAATCCAGTGGCGGCAAGAGCTATTCGCGGTCCCTGGGCTCGTCCAAGACCTTCGACGTGCACGGCCTGGCCACGCTCCCGCGCGGGCGGGCCATCGTGTTCTCCTCCGGCACGCCGGCGGTGCTCGTGCGCACGGTGCCGTGGTGGGAGGGCGAATACGCTGCCGCGGTGAAGGAATCGATCACCAAGCACGATCCGTCGCCGCGGAAGAAGACCGAGATCACCGATCTGATCGGCGCGCCGTCACTGATCAAGCAGGAACCGGCGAAAGACGCCGGGCAAATCGAGGAGGTCCGGCCGCTGTGACCGAACAGCAGCAACAACCGATGGTCTACCAGAGCGTGGTGGAGTTCGTCGAGAACTACCTGAGCCTGGTGTACCGCCGTCAAGTGACCGACATCAGCGACACGGTCTGGTGCCCCGAATGGTGGAAGCACGCCGAGGCGGTCGCGCGCCTGGATGCCATGTGGCGCGCCTGGGAGCACTACCGCCAGGACGGCAAAACCGGTCTGAGCGTGTGGTTCCTGGATCACGCGGACCCGCACATGGCCAAGCTGTTCGACCCCAAGGGGCCGTTCAAGTACTGCAGCGTGCGCAACGGGCACAAGGACATGCTCACGCCGCTGCCGTTGAAGTCGCCGCAGCAGGGGCTGTTCAGCGATCCCACGATGGGGGACTTCCGGCTCTGAGCCGGATGGCGGTCGACGGCCGGGGCTCGGTCCCGGCCGGAAACCGAATCGTTGTGAACACGATTCGAGTCCGGGCGTGTCGAGCCGGGCGGTGACCGCGCTTCGGGATGCCGTGCGGCCGTGCGGGGATCATCCGTCGGCCGGGAGCCTTAGAGGAAGACGGACCGGCCGGATGGGCAAGCGACACAGCCCGATCAGGCTGTGCCGCTGTGGTTCACCGTGAACTCGTGCGAATCTAGGTGCGGGTGCGCTGGAGGCCGCGGGCTTCCATTTCCCGCGCCCGGCGCTGTGCGACGGCGGCTTCCTGCTCCCGGGCCTTGACCGCTTCGGCCGCCGACTGCGCCTGCCCGACCTCGAGCAGCATGCGGACCGCGGCCAGCTCCGGCGCGATACCCATGCGAGAAAGGTGCTGGGCCAGCGCGGTTCGGCGCTCCACCGAGTCGTAGCGGACCAGGTTCTTGTTCATGGCGGCCTGCGTGGCGGCCATGCGCGTGGCCTCGGCCTGCGCGGCGAACCTGTCCTTCTCGAGGGATACGCCCTTGTCCAGCGGCGGCTTCTCGATCATGCGCGCCAGTTCGAGGTTGCGCGGATCCTTCGCCTTGGAATCCGCGGCTTCCCGGAGCTGGAGCTCACGGGCCTCTTTGTGCCGGGCTTCGGTGACTTTGACGCGCGCTTCCGCTTCTTTCTGGCCACGTTCCCGGGTGCGCAGCGCGACAAGCGTCGCGAGCTGCAACATTTGCCTCATCATCGCCGCGGTCTGGGCGCCGATGTCGTCGAGTTCCTCGGCCATTGCCTGCTCCCCGATGCTGCAGTGATCACTATGGATGATTGTGGTGCTTCGTCTCGAACATCGCCACACGAACGGTGATTCGGCTAGCTATGTCCCGCCTGCGAACGTGACACCGGGAGTGCTGGGAGGCGCTGGGGGCTCGGTCCGTTGGGGGTTGCCCGGTGGGCCTTACTACGCCGCTTCGTACTCCGTTCTACGAGATTACCAGCGAAAACTCGGATACCACCGTACGCGCGAGTCGCGATACAGCATATATCGCACAATTCCGGCATCTCAGCGAAAACTCAGGATTTTCTTTGGTTAGGGAACCCTTACGCAGGAGGTTCCGTGGAGGTATGCGGTTGCTTTTCGCGAAAAACGAACGGCCCCGGTGCTACACGAGCATCGGGGCCGAAAAACCATGCTGGTCAGTCGATTCGGACCGACTGGATGGTTACGTCCTGGGCGGGCTTGCCATCCGGCGCGCCGCCCGCGACACCGGCCTTGGCGATCTTGTCGAGGGTGGCCAGGCCGCCCTCGTCGATGGTGCCGAAAATCGTGTACTGGGGCGGCAACTGCGAGTCGCCGTACACCAGGAAGAACTGGCTGCCGTTGGTGCCGCGGCCGTCCGTCTGATCCGGGCCGGCGTTGGCCATGGCCAGCACGCCGCGCTTGTAACCCACCGGCATCTGCGCCGCGGGATCGGCGGCGTCGTACTGATCGCTCGGGTACTCGTTGTCGAACTGGTAGCCCGGGCCGCCCATGCCGGTGGCCGACGGATCGCCGCACTGCAGCACCTGCAGGCCCGCACCGGTCGTCATGCGGTGGCACTGGGTGCTGGCGAAGAAGTTCTGCTTGGCCAGGCTCACGAAGCTGTTGACCGTGCACGGCGATTCGGCGGCGTTCAGCGTCACGCCGATCGCACCCTGGTTGGTCTCCAGGGTGGCCTTGGGATTGGTCGTGGTGGAGATGTCCGCCGCGCCCGGCTTCTCGACCGGCTTGGCGGCCGGGCTCTGCGCGTTGCGGTAGTCACAGCTGACCGTGGCGGGCTTGGCCTTGGCGACCGGGAGCGGCGCGGCCGAGGAGAGCGAGGCGTCCGGGGTCTCGGAGGTCGCGGTCGTGCTCGCGTTGTCGTCGCCGCGGTTCCAGAGGTACAGGCCGACACCCGCTGCGATCACGACCACGACGCCCAGGGCGGAGGCGGCGATCGTCATCTGCTTCTGCTTGCGTGCCCGCGAGGCGCGGTTCGCCAGCTGGCGCTCCAGCTTCCGTTTCGCCGCAGCGCGTCGCTGTTCATTGCTCGGCACTAGCTAGTCCCTCCGTATCGGTTGCTTCCGGCATAAGAGTGTGCCATCACTTCCTGAGACGCTCCCTTATAACCGGTGCACACTAACCGGTTGGACTTGGATAAGCACCATGGGGAAAACTGGACGGCGTGACCAAGACCAGCAGCTTCCGTGCCCCGAAGGGGGTACCCGACTATCTGCCCCCCACCTCCGCGGAGTTCGTCGCCGTGCGCGACGCACTGATCCACACCGCGCGACTGGCGGGATACGGGCACATAGAGCTGCCGATCTTCGAGGAAACCGCGTTGTTCGCGCGCGGCGTCGGCGAGTCCACCGACGTGGTCTCCAAGGAGATGTGGACCTTCGCCGACCGCAACGGTGAGAGCTTCACCCTGCGCCCCGAAGGCACCGCCGGCGTCATGCGCGCGGTCATCCAGCACGGGCTCGACCGGGGCCAGCTCCCTGTCAAACTGGCCTACGCCGGGCCGTTCTTCCGCTACGAGCGACCGCAGAAGGGCCGCTACCGGCAGTTGCAGCAGGTTGGCCTGGAGGCCATCGGCGTCGATGATCCGGCGCTGGACGCCGAGGTCATCGCCATCGCCGACCGCGGTTTCCGCTCGCTCGGACTCGACGGGTTCCGGCTCGAGCTCACCTCCCTCGGTGACGACAGCTGCCGCCCGCAGTACCGGGAACTGTTGCAGGACTTCCTGTTCAAGCTCCCGTTGGACGAGGAGACCCGCCGCCGGGCCGAGATCAATCCGCTGCGCGTGCTCGACGACAAGCGGCCCGAGGTCAAGGAGATGACCGCGGGCGCGCCGCTGATGATCGATCACCTGTCCGAGTCCGCGAAAGCGCACTTCGACCAGGTGCTCGGGCACCTCGACGCGCTCGGCGTGCCGTACGTGGTCAATCCGCGCATGGTCCGCGGCCTGGACTACTACACCAAGACCACCTTCGAATTCGTGCACGACGGGCTCGGCGCGCAGTCCGGCATCGGCGGCGGCGGTCGGTACGACGGGCTCATGGCCGAGCTCGGCGGGCAGCCGCTCTCGGGCATCGGCTTCGGCATCGGCGTGGACCGCACGGTGCTCGCGCTCGAGGCCGAGGGCAAGTCCGCCACCGACGGCACCCGCATCGACGTCTTCGGCGTGCCGCTCGGCGACGTGGCCAAGCAGCGGCTGGTCGTGCTGGCCGGCGACCTCCGGGCCGCCGGGATTCGCACCGACATCGCCTACGGCGGTCGCGGGGTCAAGGGTGCGATGAAGGCCGCGGACAAGTCCGGGGCGCGCTTCGCGCTGGTGCTCGGTGAGCGCGAGGTCGCCGAGAACGAGCTGGGCCTGAAGGATCTGAGCAACGGTGAGCAGCGGCAGATCGCCCTGGACGACGCCGTGGCCCAGATCGCCGCGGCTCTCGCGGGGGAGTAGGCGCAGATCCAAGGACAGACCGCGCCCCGGACTTCGAGTCCGGGGCGCGGTGTCGTTTCCGGGAGCGACGTGCGCGCGGCAACGGGTGCGGCCGGTCGGCTGCCGTCGTGGTGCTTCGGTGCCGTGGTGCCTAGGTGCCGCGCTGTGACCTGGAGTCGGGGCAGTCACCGGGCGGCTTCTCTCGTGCATTCGCTAGGGCCGAAATCGCGGGGCCGCAGCGGCGTTCGGTACGCGGTGAGCCGTTGTGCCCCGAGCCCCCGGTGAGCTGCCGGACAATGGATTCGGAAGTCGGGCACGCCGGGCGAGAGTCCTGGTAGCGTCCCGGCGGTGCGTGGCAGCCGCGGCGCGCCTGATGCACTTGGACGAATGCGCAACTGTGACTGACAAATCGACATCCGGGGCCGCCGCCGAGGTCGGCCTCGATCTCGTGGCGCCCGAGCTGCTCGCGCCGGCGCTCCGGCGGCTCACCCTGGCCGCGCTGGGCGTGGGCATCGGGATGGGGTTGCTGACCGCGCTGTGGGTGAGCTGGCCGGTGGCCGTGGCCATCGGGCTGGTGCTGGGCGCACCCACCGCGCTCTACGCGATGGCGGTGCAGCGCAAGCGGATATCGCTGTCCGGCACCGTGATTCGCGCCCGCACCTGGCACGGCGAACACAGCGTCGACCTCGCCGCCGCGACCGGCACCGAGATCCTGGTGTACCCCGGCAAGATCAGCCGGGTACTGCTGCGGGTGACCTCGAAGGGTGACACCCGCACGGTGCCGCTGGCCATCTACACCGATTCCGGCAGCGGCCGCGAACTACACATCCTGGGCCTGCGCAAACTCGCCGACGCACTGGCCACCTGCCCCCTGGCGGCCGCCCTCGCGGTCTCCGAGCTCCTCGTGCACCAGCTGCGCGCCGAGGCCCGCGACGCCAACGCGGAGGAGCGCCCGCTCTATCGGGCGATGAAGATGGTCCGCTCGCGCGATGTCGTCCCGATGGTCGTCCTGTCCGACGCCGATATCTCCGAACTCACCCGCTGAGCGCGGTCGCGCTTCCGGTCGCGCCGCGCGCTGCTCGAGCCCGTGGGCGGCGTGGAACGGGCTGCTCGTGAGCGGCGTGCGCACACGGGTTGGGATGGCTTGGCGCGCAGCGTACTTCGGAAATTGTGGCTCACAGTGGCGCAGGGAACCGAGGAACCGGGCCGGGGCGGCGGAATCAGCGCGACTGGTCGGAATTCCACAGCGACCCGAATTCCCGGTGGCCCAGGAGATCCGCGACGCGCAGCAGCGGGGCGGCGTAGCCGGGGATCGCGCGCGGATCGTGCAGCTGGGCGTTCGGTACATAGGTGAGCAGGTCGGTCCCGGCCAGACTCCACAGCGGGACCGCGCCCGCCACGTGCGCCTCGATCAGGTGCGGCCCCACCATGGCCTTGGCGTAGGCCGGATCGCCCGCGTCGATGCGGAAGGTGCAGTCGAACAACGGGTTTCCGGTCGCGGTCTTCCGATCGCCGAACAGGGCCCGGCCGAGTAGCGACCACATGCCCTGGGCGCGCACCTCGAGCGGCGGGTACTGCCGGTCGAGGTGCACCACCGTCACCACGTAGCGATGGGTGGTGGTGTCGGTGACGGTGGAATCGCCGCTGGAGCGGGTGTGACTGGTCTGGTACGAGTACTCCGCGACCGTCACCCAGTGGCCGCCGAGGCGGCCGACGAGGCTGATGTCGATGCCGTGCCGGTGCCCGCCGGGCAGCCGGTCGGTCCACGGCGCGTCGCTCCGGTGATACACCCGCCATCCGGCCGCGGCCGCCCAGTGATACAGGCGGTCGACGCGTTCGCGCTCGGCCCGGGCCGAACTCGCCGCCGCCAGCATCATCAAGCCGACGAATCCCACCACGATCAGTACGCAGAGCCACCCCATCGAAAACACCTCCCCGGTCGGCCGCGCCGTGGAGCGCGGTCGCGTGAATGATCTTGCGGGTGGCTTAACGCGGAGCGTGGCAAACGGTTGGAATCGGCTGTGGCCGGGATAAACATGCAGGTGGTGAGCTTGATCGAGGCGGATGGCCCGGTGTCTGGTTGATCACTTCCGGGCTCACGGCCGGGGCTTTCCTGGTGTGAGCGGGGATAGGGTGAAAACGGATATCTCGACTATGCGAGGAGTTCGTGGTGAGCGAGCAAGGTCGTTCGGAACCCGTAACCGTCACCGTCACCGGCGCCGCCGGGCAGATCGCCTACGGGCTGCTGTTCCGCATCGCGTCCGGGGCGCTGCTGGGCGAGCGGACACCGATCCGGCTGCGACTGCTCGAGATACCGGCCGCGGTCTCCTCCCTCGAGGGTGTGGCCATGGAACTCGAGGACGGGGCGTTCCCGCTGCTGGCCGGCATCGACATCGCCGACGACCCGTGGGTGGGCTTCGACGGGGCGAACATCGCGATCCTGGTCGGCTCGCGACCGCGCACCGCGGGTATGGAACGCGCGGACCTGCTCGCGGCCAACGGCCCGATCTTCACCGATCAGGGCGCGGCCATCAACGCCAACGCCGCGGACGACGTGAAGGTGCTGGTGGTCGGCAACCCGGCCAACACCAACGCCTACATCGCCATGAGCAACGCGCCCGACGTACCCGCCGAACGCTTCACCGCGCTGACCCGGCTCGACCACAACCGCGCCATCGCGCAGGTCGCCCAGCGCACCGGCGCGGCCGCCGCCGACATCGAGCGAATCGCCATCTGGGGCAACCACTCCGCCACGCAGTATCCGGACCTGAGCTACGCCACGGTGGGCGGCAAGCCCGCCCTCGAGCTCATCGACGACCGGAACTGGGTGGAGAACGACTTCATTCCCACCGTGCAGCAGCGCGGCACCGCGATCATCAAGGCGCGCGGCGCGTCCTCGGCGGCGAGTGCGGCCAGCGCCGCCATCGATCACGTGCACGACTGGGTGCTGGGCACCGGGCCCGGCGAGTGGGTCTCGATGGCCGTGCCCTCGGACGGGTCGTACGGGGTGCCGCGCGGGTTGATCAGTTCGTTCCCGGTCACCTGCGCGAACGGTGAACACAGCATCGTGCAGGGGCTCGAGATCGACGACTTCTCGCGCGCCCGAATCGATCTGAGCGTGGCGGAGTTGGCGGCCGAGCGCGACGCGGTGATCGAACTCGGCTTCGCCAAGCACTCCTGAGTCGCGAGCGGGCCGACTCCGAGGGGGACTCCGGTCGATCTCGCGCCGAGCCCGGAGGGCCGTGCGGGGGCGTTGAACCCTCCTCGCGTGATCGACTTCGAACGCACATCGCGTGCGCTCCCGCTGGGGGAGCGCACGCGAATCGTATTCCGGCCCTTGCCTACCGGGTGCGAGCCCTCAGCTGTTGAGCTTGCCGATGATCTTCTCGCCGTACCACTTGATCTTGACGATCTTCTCGTCGAGCGTCTCGGTGTCGTGCTCCTTGGCGTAGGAGTTGCGGAAGCCGACGATCGCGTCGGTGATGCCCTTGTCCTCCATGCGCTTCACGCCGTCGACCGAGTACGCGTCCATCGAGGCCGCGTGGATCTCGAACTCACCGGGATTGTCGCGCTCGCTGCGCAATTCGTTGATGCGCGCCAGGTACCGATCCAGATCCTCGGGCTTGCCGCCCGCGTGCATCCAGCCGTCGGTCAGGCGCACCGCGCGCCGCAGCGCCGCGTCGCTGTGCCCGCCCACCAGAATCGGCAGCGGCTCGGTCGGGGCCGGGGTCATCTTGATCTTCTGGATGTCGTAGAACTCGCCGTGGTACTCGAAGTACTCGCCGGTCGACAGGCCCTTGAGGATCTCGATGCACTCGTCCAGGCGCTTGCCGCGCTTCTCGAACGGCACGCCCATGATGTCGAAGTCCTCGGGCCACGGGCTGATGCCCACGCCCAGCGCGAAACGGTTGTTGCTCAGGCGTGCGAGCGAACTCGCCTGCTTGGCCACCAGCACCGGCGGGCGAATGGGCAGCTTGAGCACGAAGGGGGTCAGGCGCAGGGTGGTGGTGGCTGCCGCGATGGCCGCCGAGAGGACGAACGTCTCGATGAAGGGCTTGTCCTCGAGGAACTCGCGATTGCCGTCGGCGTTGTACGGGTACTTGGAGTCGGACTCCGCCGGGTAGGCGATGCTGTCCGCGACGGTGATGCTGTGGAACCCGGCCTCCTCGGCGGCCCGCGCCAGGGGGATGTAGTAATCCGGGTTGGTCATCGCCTCCGCGTAGGTGAAGCGCATCGGGATCGTCCTCTCGACGGTGAGCAAGTACGAAAACTAGAACAGATTCTAGTTTGTAGCCGTGATGCTAGCGGGGGTTCGAGCGCACTGGCCAGTAGTCGGCGAGATCGGGGCGAATTGCCGCCGATCGGCCCGAAGTGCCTGATCCGTTGTAGCGCACCCGGCTGGTGACCGGGGCGGGCGGTCCCGATAGCCGAGATCGGCAGCGGGGTGGGTTGCGGCAGTAATCTGAACCTTGTTCTAATCGCAGGCATGACCATTGCCATCACCGGATCCGGGTCGGGCATCGGAGCGGCCACCGCCGCCGTGCTCACCGCGGCGGGCCACGACGTCATCGGCATCGACCTGCGCAACGCCGACATCACCGCCGATCTGACCGATCCGGCCGCCCGGGCCGCGGCCGTCGACGCGGTGCTCGAACGCTCGGGCGGCGCGCTGAGCGGACTCGTGCTCTGCGCGGGCGTCGGCCCGCACGTTCCGAACCCCGAGCTCGTGGTCGAGATCAACTATCGCGCCACCGTCGCCTTCCTGGACGCGCTGCTCCCGGCGCTGCGCAAGGGCGAATCGGCTGCGGCGGTGGTGGTTTCGTCGGTCGCCTCGACCCACATCCAGTGGGCCGACAACCCGATCAACAAGGGGACCGAGGCCGAAGCCTTCGCCGAGGCGGGCGATTTCGCGGGCCAGTACGCCTACGCCTCGTCCAAGAACGCGGTGACCGTGGCCGTGCGCGAACGCGCGCCCGAGTGGGGAGCGGCGGGTGTGCGCCTGAACACCGTGGCCCCCGGCGGCGTCGACACCCCGCTGCTGCGCGCCGGCATGGACGACCCGCGCTACGGCGAGGCCATTCGCAACTTCATTCCGCCGATCGGGCGCAACGGAACTCCCGATGAGATAGCGTCCCTGATCGCGTACCTGCTCGGCCCGCAGGCCGGTTTCATCCACGGCGCTCAGTTCGTCATCGACGGCGGGATCGACGCCCAGGTTCGCCCCACAGCGGTCTGATCCACCCGCCGGTCACGCACCGGCCCCCGTACGGTGTCGGAGCCCGCGAGGTGTACAAATCGCGTTCCGCCTCCACGATGCCGCGGTCCCGGAGCAGCTACTCCGACGGCCGCGGCATCACCTTTCGGCGGGGCCGGCCTCGTGGCGCGGCACCATGATCGGCGATGCACGGCAGTCGATCCGGCGTGGCCCGGGTGGTTCCGGCCGGCGTGGCTCGGCAGCTCGATCGGCGCCGCCGGGTTCTACGGCGTCCCGGCGGTCGAATCCGGGCGGTGGGGTCGTCGTGGCAGCGTGGCTGGGCGGTTCGATCGAGGCGGCCGGGCTGTGCGGCGCCGGGCAGTCGATCCGGCGCGGTCGGGCAAAGCGGTGCGGTGCGGCTCGGCAGTCCGATCGGCGCGGGACGTATCTCGCCGTCGATTCGATTGCGTGGCAACGTACCTGGCCCCACCGTGGTGCCCACCCGCACCCAGCTGCCGGCCGTGCCGGCCGATGTGCGGCTCACGCCGCCCGCTCGAGTAGTTTCTCGCTGCCCGAACCCGCTCGAATGATGCGCCGAGTGGTGCTGGGCCGGTGCTCAGGCCTCGTCGCTCTGGTCGGGTGCGGCCTGTTCGTCCAATTCGCCGATGACACTCGGCGTCGCCGCGCCCAGATCGCCGGTGAGTTCGCTTTCGCCGGAAACGTTTTCGTAGGGCTGCACCGCGCGCGCGTGGTCCTGATCCGCGCCGCCCCGGTTCGCGGCCGCCGCGGCGGGGGAGCCTATGAAGCCCGGGGAACCGGGTCCGGCCGTGCCGGGCGCACCGGAGCCGCCCGCGCCCACGGGAGCGCCCGCGCCCGCGCCGGGACTGCCGCCGGGAATCGAGGAGCCGGGAGCGCCCGGCGTGGACGGGATTCCACCGCCGCTACCCAGCCCGCCGCCCGCGCCGAGACCGCCGCCGCTACCCAGCCCGCTGCCACCACCCGGCCCGCCGCCTGCGCTGAGACCGCCGCCACCGGCTCCGCCGCTACCCAGGGCCGCTGCCCTGGTGTCCGGATCGGTGGGCGTACCCGGCTCACTCACACCCGGATCGGTGCTCGCCGGATTCAGGCTGCCCTCGAGGAGTTGCTTGGCCTGCTCCAGAATCGGCTGACCGACGTTCTGCGCCAGCGACTTCGCCACCGCCGCGGGGTCGGGACCGCTGCCCGGTCCGAGCAGCTCGCCGACCATCCCGTTGACCTGCGCGGTGTAGCCCGCGAGCTCGCCGCGGGTGAGGTTGACGACCGTGATCGCCGAGGCGAGATGCTCGGTGGCCGAGGCGATCAGCGCGGTTTGCGCGGGCGGGGCGAGGATCACCGGCGCAAGGGCCGTGGCCTGGGCGCCGAAGGACTGCGCGATCGCGGTGAGTTGGACATTGCCGCGCTGCACCACCGCCGCGGCCTGCTCGGTCACCGCGGACAGATCGACACCGCGCTGCGCTGTCTCCCGCCCGCGCGCCTGGGCCTGCTGACTTGCCGCCTGTGCGCTGTCGGACGCCTTGCCGTCCCACGCCGATTCGACGGTCTCGAATGCGCCCTTGCCCACCTGCACGGCGGTCTCGATGAGCTGGGAGCCCTGACTCAGCAGGGTGGCCGGGTTCAGCCCGCCCAGCACGCCGGTGCCGAAGCTGCTGATCAGCTCCAGGAACGGTGCGAACAACGCGTCCAGTCCGGGGATCGCGGGCAGCGCCAGGCCCTTCATGAGATCGCCGATCGGGTCCGCGGGCAGCGGCGGCAGGACCGGCAGGTTCGCGGCCGCGTCGCTCAGTGCGGCCTGGGCGGCATCGAGGGCGGCGGGGATGCCGTTCACGGCGCTCTGCGCGCCCGACAGCAGGCTCTGCGCGTCGCCGAGGGCGTGCTGCGCACCGGAGAGCACGCCGGTGGCGGCATCGACGCCGGGAGCCGCGGCGTCGCCGAGCGTGGCCGCGTCCCGGGGGTCCGGACCCTGCCCGCCGCCGGAGCCGAGCGGCGGACCGCCGGTCAGCGGTGCGTCCTCCGGCTCGATCTCTTTGCGGGACAACAGGAATGCGGGTGCTTCGAATGGGGCGATGCCGTCGGGGAGCTGCCCCAGCCGCAGGTCCGGCAGGCCGCCGAATACGACCGCGCCACCGTCGCCGGAGTCGGTCGGGTCGTCGGCGAGATCTCCGGCCGGGGCCGCCGCGCCGATCACGCCGTCTTCGAGGGGGCTCACGCCGGATCGCCGATCGCGCCCGCGATCGAGTCCAGTCCGCCGGTGAACGATTCGTCGGCGACGTCATAGGTGGCGGCCGAGCCGAAGGCGGCCTGCCCCAGGTGCGCGAACCGGCTCGACAGCGAGGCGATGTCCTTGTCGTGCAGCAGTTCGGCGACCGCGAAGCCGGCCAGGAAGTCGGCCCCGATGAGTCCGAAGACCGGGGTCATGGCGGCGACGTGGGTTACCGTGTCCAGGCCGCCGGTCGCGGCGATATCGGCGGCGACGCCGTCCTGGGCCGTGGCAAAGGCTCGAACCGCGCCGGTATCGACAGAGAGATCGGCCATCGGTGCCCCCCAATCGTCATGGACATGCGCGTGTGAATATAACGCGTCGAGCGTCCAGCTCGGCGGGTCGGATGAACCTCGCGCACCCGCGAGCGTCTACCACGTTGGGTACGCGAGCGTCTCTCGATCGGGTCCCGGCCGTTCTTGCAAATTAGAACAAGTTCTATATTCTTCATCACATGAAGGTCGCAGTCACCGGCGCCGCCGGGTTCCTTGGCACCAATTTGCTTCGCCTGCTTACCGATCGCGGTCACGAGGTCACCGCCATCGACCGTGTCAAGCCCGCCGGACCGGCCGTCCCGGGTGTCACCTGGGTCAGCGGCGACGTGCTCGATCCCGCGTCCATGCGCACCACGCTGGAGGGTGCGGAGGTCGTCTACCACCTGGTCGCGCTCATCACCCTCGCGCACAAGAACGATCTCGCCTGGCGGGTCAACACCGAGGGTGTGCGCGTGGTCGCCGAGGCCGCGCTCGAGGTCGGTGCGCGCCGCATGGTGCACACCAGCTCGATCCACGCGTTCAACCAGTACACCTGCGGCGGCACCATCAACGAGCGTTCGCCGCGGTCGATCGATCCCGATCTGCCGGTCTACGACCGCTCCAAGTTCCAGGGCGAGGTCGAGCTGCGCAAGGTCATCGATCAGGGCTTGGACGCTGTCGTCTGCAACCCGACCGGTGTGTACGGCCCGGTCGACAACACCGATTCGCGCATCAACAAGACGCTGTGGGACGCCGCGCGCGGCCGCGTGCCCGTCATGATCAGCGGCGGCTTCGACCTGGTCGACGTGCGCGACGTGGCCAACGGCCTCATCCTGGCCGGAGAGCGCGGCAAGACCGGTGAGAACTACCTGCTCGGCGGGCATTTCACCAACATGTTCGACGCCACCCGCCTGGCCGCCGAGGTCAACGGGAAGCTCAAGCCCGCCTTCGCCATTCCGGCCAAGTTCATCAACGCGCTGATGCCGGTGCTCGAGCCCGCCGCCAAGGCCGTGGGCAGCGACCGCATCTCGAAGGCGGCCATGGGCGCGCTGCTGTCGGCGCCGGTCGTGGAACACGACAAGGCGAGCACCGATCTCGGCTACCGGCCACGCCCGGCGGAGGAGACGATTCGCGACCTCGTGGCCTTCTACAACGGGCAGAACTTCAAGACGGTCACCCAGAAGATCGCTTGACACCAGGTAGAACAAATGTTCGACTTGTGTGGTGCGGTGGCAGAGCCAGACCCTCGAGGCCGATGACGGCGCGCTGCCCGGGCTCGAACGCGCGGGCTTCGTACGCAGCGTACAAACCCCGGAGTTCGAAGGCATCACTTTTCACGAAGTGCTCTGCAAGAGCGCGCTGAACAAGATGCCCGAGGGCGGCACGCTGCCGTTCAACTGGACGGTCAACCCCATGCGGGGTTGTACCCACGCCTGCCGCTACTGCTTCGCCCGCCCCACCCACGAATACCTGGACCTGGACGCGGGCGAGGACTTCGATCGCCAGATCGTGGTCAAGACCAACATCGCGGCGATCCTGCGCCGGGAAGTGCACAAGCGCTCCTGGCGTCGGGAAGTCGTTGCGCTGGGGACCAATACGGATCCGTATCAGCGCGCGGAGGGTCGCTACCGGCTGATGCCGGGCATCATCGGCGCGCTCACCGAATCCGGCACCGGGTTCTCCATTCTCACCAAAGGCACACTGCTGCGCCGGGATCTGCCGCTGCTCACCCAGGCGGCGCGTCAGGTTCCGGTGCATCTGGCCGTGTCCATCGCCATGCTCGATCCGGAACTGAGCGAAGCGCTCGAACCGGGAACACCGTCGCCGCGCGCGCGGCTCGAGCTCGTGCGCGCCCTGGCCGATGCCGGGTTCGCGGTGAATGTCATGGTGGCGCCGATCATTCCGTGCCTCACCGACGGCCGGTCGCAACTGGACGAGCTCTTCGCCGCCATCGCCGAGGCCGGGGCCGCGAGCGCGGTCGCCTTTCCCATGCATCTGCGCGGAAGCACCCGCGGCTGGTTCCTCACCTGGCTCGCCGAACAGCACCCGGCGCTCATCCGGCGCTATCGACAGCTGTATGGTCGCGGGACTTCAGTGACACCGGAGTACTCCGCGTGGTTGCGCGGCCGGATCGATCCGTTGCTGGACAAGCATGGTTTGAACCGCGAACGGCAGGCCGAGCCTCTCGAGCGTGCCGCCGAATCGCATACGCCCGACCCGCAGCTGGCACTGTTCGCCTGACGCCGGCCGCGAAATCTCGACGTTTCACCGCTGTTTTCGCGGGTGTGTCGCGAATATAGCGGAGTAGTTTGGCGTTGGTACCTCTCACGGACGAGGAAGTGATGCAGGCGCATGGGTTCCCAGCATGACGAATCGGTGACAGCGGCCCGAAACGGCGCTGCCGCAGAGAAATTGGAAAAGGTTGTAATTCGCTTCGCCGGCGATTCCGGTGACGGTATGCAGCTCACCGGTGATCGATTCACCCATGAGGCAGCCGCTTTCGGAAATGATCTTGCTACGCAGCCGAACTTCCCGGCCGAGATCCGCGCGCCCCAGGGCACGCTGCCGGGTGTCTCGTCGTTCCAGATCCAGATCGCCGACTACGACATCCTCACCGCCGGTGACCAGCCCGATGTGCTGGTGGCGATGAATCCCGCGGCTCTGAAGGCGAATCTGGAGGAGCTGGCGCGCGGGGCCACGCTCATCGTAAATACGGACGAATTCACCAAACGTAATCTTTCGAAGGTCGGCTACGCCGGTGATCCACTCGCCGACGGGACGCTGTCCGATTTCGTGGTGCATCAGGTGCCCATGACTTCGCTGACGCTGGCCGCCACCGAACCGACCGGTGTGGGCAAGAAAGACGGTCAGCGCGCGAAGAATATGTTCGCGCTGGGATTGCTGTCCTGGATGTACGGCCGTCCGCTCGGCGGCACCGAACAGTTCCTCCGGGAGAAATTCGGGTCCAAACCCGAAGTGGCAGAAGCGAATATTCTCGCATTCCGGGCGGGATGGAATTATGGCGAAACCACCGAGGCCTTCGCCACCACCTACGAGGTCGCCCGCGCGACGCTGCCCGCCGGGACCTACCGGCAGATCACCGGCAATACCGCCCTGGCCTACGGCCTGGTGACCGCCGGTCAGCTGTCCGGGCTGCCGGTGTTCCTGGGCACCTACCCGATCACCCCGGCCTCGGACATCCTGCACGAGTTGAGCAGGCACAAGAACTTCGGCGTCACCACCTTCCAGGCCGAGGACGAGATCGCCGGAATCGGTGCGGCCCTGGGCGCTTCGATCGGCGGGGCGCTGGGCGTGACGAGTACCTCCGGTCCCGGCCTGGCGCTCAAGAGCGAGGCCATCGGCCTGGCGGTCATGACAGAGCTGCCGCTGCTCATCATCGATGTGCAGCGCGGCGGTCCGTCCACCGGCCTGCCCACCAAGACCGAGCAGGCCGATCTGCTGCAGGCGCTCTACGGCCGCAACGGCGAGTCGCCGGTGCCGGTCCTGGCCCCGCGCTCACCCGCGGACTGTTTCGACGCGGCGGTGGAGGCGGCGCGGATCGCCATCACCTATCGCACGCCGGTCCTGCTGCTCTCGGACGGGTCCATCGCCAACGGGTCCGAGCCGTGGGCGATTCCGCAGGTCGGCGACCTCGCGCCCATCGACCCGGCGTTCGAGCCCGAGGGTTCGGACGACGACGGCTTCCAGCCGTACGCGCGCGATCCCGAGACACTGGCCCGGCCGCTGGCCGTCCCCGGTACGAAGGGACGCGCACATCGCATCGGCGGCCTCGAAAAGGCCGACGGCAGCGGCAATATCTCCTACGAGCCCGCCAATCACGAACTGATGGTGCGCCTGCGCCAGGCCAAGGTCGACGGCATCACGGTGCCCGACATCGAGGTCGAGGATCCCAGCGGCCGGGCCGAACTGCTGCTGATCGGCTGGGGCAGCTCGTACGGTCCCATCGGCGAGGCGTGCCGGCGGGCGCGGCGGCGAGGCGTGCCGGTGGCCCAGGCGCACCTGCGGCACCTGAATCCCTTCCCCGCCAATCTCGGAGCCGTGCTGGGTCGCTACCGCACGGTGGTCGCGCCCGAGATGAACGGCGGCCAGCTCGCCATGCTGCTGCGCGCCCGCTATCTGGTGGATGTGCAGCCGTGGACCAAGGTCGCCGGGACGGCGTTCTCCGCACAGGAACTGGTCGGGGTGATCGACGCGGCACTGGACGGCTCCATCACGGAGATGGAGCAGAGCAAGGCCTTCGCGGCACGGGCGCGGGCCACCTACCGCACGCCAGGGGGTAACTCATGACCATCCTCGAAAATCCGCTCGTCGGAACGGATCTGGGGCTGACCGGACTGTCCGGGGTGCCGCACGCCGAGGGTCCGCAGAAGGCCAAGGACTACACCACCGATCAGGAGGTGCGCTGGTGCCCCGGCTGCGGTGACTATGTCATCCTGGCCACCGTGCGCGGGTTCCTGGCCGAACTCGGGCTGAAGCGCGAGAATCTGATGTTCGTCTCCGGTATCGGGTGCTCGAGCCGGTTCCCGTACTACCTGGAGGCGTACGGGATCCACTCGATCCACGGCCGTGCCCCCGCGATCGCCACCGGCCTGGCCGTCACCCGTCCGGACCTCTCGGTCTGGGTGGTCACCGGGGACGGCGACGCGCTGTCGATCGGCGGCAACCACCTCATCCACGCGCTGCGCCGCAACGTGAACATGACGATCCTGCTGTTCAACAACCGGATCTACGGGCTCACCAAGGGCCAGTACTCGCCGACGTCGGAGACCGGCAAGGTCACCAAGTCCACGCCCATGGGCTCGATCGACCACCCGTTCAACACGCTGTCGGTGGCCCTGGGCGCCGAGGCGACCTTCGCCGCACGGGCGCTGGATTCGGATCGGGCGGGGCTGACCGAGGTGCTGCGTGCCGCCGCCGAACATCGGGGGACCGCGTTCGTGGAGATCCTGCAGGACTGCCCGATCTTCAACGACGGGTCCTTCGACATCCTGCGCAAGGAGAACGCGGAGTCGCATCTCATCCGCCTGCGCCACGGCGAGCCGATCCGGTTCGGAGCGGACAACGAGATGGCGGTGGTGCGCAGCGGTTTCGGGCTGAAGGTGGTGCCCGCGACGTCGGTTTCCGAGTCCGAGATCGTGGTTCACGACGCGTACACCGACAACCCCGAGTACGCGTACGCGCTGTCCCGGCTGTCGGATCAGGACATGACGCGGGTGGTCACCGGGGTTTTCCGCGCCGCGTCACGACCGACCTACGACGACGGCGTCCGCGGGCAGCTGGCCGCCGCTGTCGAGCAGAAGCCGATGACTGATTCGACGCTGCAGAGCCTGCTGACGGGCCGCGAAACCTGGACGGTGACTTAGCCTTCGGCAGTCCGGCAGGTTGCGCGGTATCGACGCCGTTCGGCCGACTGCCGATCGAAGGCTCGGTTGCTTCTGATGGAATGCCCCGGCACTTGCGAGTGCCGGGGCGTTTTCTGTGCGCTACGGCCTGCGCATCAAACGTTCGTCGTCGTCATCGGGCGAGGGGCCCGCGTCGGTGAATCCGTTGCGCTCGTACAGGCGGATCGCGGCTTTGTTGTCGGCTTTGACCGAGAGGATGACCGGACGAGGGTCCGCCCAATCCAAGACGGCCCGGATCGCCGCGTCCGATACGCCTTTTCCGCGTCCGAACGGGGCGACCCACATCGAAATGAGTTCGACCGTACCGGGTTCGGTGTCGGAGGGGTACGCGCCGACCATTCCGGCCGGAGTGCCGTCCAAGGAGATGACGGCGTTGTAGGGGACGTTGTCGAAGCGCGAGCGCCAGCGGGCCTCGGTGTCGCCGGCGTCGCTCCATTCGGCGAGGGTGGAGCCGAAAGCCCAGGGGGCGTCGGTGAGTGCCGCCAGGCGGAGTTGACGCCAGAGCTGCCAGTCGTCGGACTGGAGTGCGCGTACTTCGATCACGGGGGCAGCTTACTGTCGGGGTGAGTTTTCGTTCGGTTGTGAATTGTTGGATGGTCTGAATGGCGTTGTATCACAATGTAATTGGGCTATTGCATCCGATCCCCCGAAAAGCCGGCCACGCATCCACCCCGCACCCCCTACGCAGACAGATCCCGAGCAGGCGAGTAGTCGACCTTCCAATCCACATAAACCCCGAGAACACCGTCATCAAGACACCGAAGCCCAACACTGACCCACCGAACATCCCCGTCCGGCCGAACAGAGAACCCCACCGCTACAGCGAATCGCTCCGACCCACACGGACAGCTGCACTCAGCCCAGTCCCCATCCTCGTCCCAATGCTCGCCACTATCAGCCAGAAAGGCCGAGCTACCGCAGCCGGTACAGATACGCCGGGCAACACCCTCCACGTCATCGGCATCCACACCGAATTCCCGCTCACCGCAGCTGCCGCAAACGGACTCGAGCACTCGATCGACGGGATATCCGCCCGCTTCGAAGTCGCGAAGGTATTCGGTCAGATCCGCGAGATCGTCGCCCCGCGTGTATTCGCCTGCTGTATCCAGAACCACGGCATGAGCCTGCCACGGGGGTATGTCAACTTTCGCCCGGATACGACCGTGCCCGCACCGGATCCGATGCGGGCACGGGGACGACTTCGCTCAGCGCAGTGCGGACGGGTTGTTCAGGTCGCGGGCGTTGTAGGTGTCACAGGCTGCGACCTGTCCGGTGCGGTATCCCGTGAGGAACCACTTCTGGCGCTGCTCGGATGAACCGTGGGTCCAGCCTTCCGGATTCACTCGGCCGGTGGCCGCCTTCTGGATGCGGTCGTCGCCCACTGCCGCGGCGGCGGACAGACCGTCGCGAATATCGTTCTCGGTCAATGGATTCAGGAAGGGTTGACCCCCGCCGGGGGCCGGGAGCTTGTCAGCGTAGTACGCCCACACGCCCGCGTAGCAGTCCGCCTGGAGTTCGGTGCGAACCGCGCCGGATTCGGGACCGCGGGGATCGCGCTGGGCGCGGTTGATGTCGCCGAGCAGGTTCTGGATGTGGTGGCCGAATTCGTGAGCGACCACGTACTCCTGGGCCAGGGGGCCGCCGCTCGCGCCGAATTTGTCGGTGAGTTCCTGGAAGAAGCTCGTGTCGAAGTACGCGGTCTGGTCCGCGGGGCAGTAGAAGGGGCCCACCGCCGAGGAGGCGCGGCCGCAGCCGGTGTCGATCACGCCGGAGAACAGCGAGACCTGCGGATCGACGTACTGCTTGTTGACCTGCTTGGGCAGTTCGGTGGCCCACACGGCGTCCAGGCTCTGCACGGTCGCGATGACGCGGCAGTCGACGTACTTGTTCGCGTCCGCACCCGTCTTGCAGTGCTCGGGTGCGCCGGCGGTGCCCTGGTCGGTGCCGCCCGCGCCGGTGAATTGCCCGAGTACGCTGCCCGGATCGCCGCCCAGCAGCAGGGTGGCGATGAGGGCGATGATGCCGAGTGCACCGCCACCGAGCACCATGCCGCCGCCCAGGCCCGGCCCGCCGCCGCTTCGAACCCTGTCCGGGTCGATCTGCATGCCTTCGTTGAACGTCATGGTCGCCGCTCTCCTTCGCACACGCTTCGGCCGCGGGTCGGCCGACCCGGGGTCAGAAGGGGCTCGCGCGGGCTGATGTCGAGCCTTGGCGTACAGCTTGACAGGTTCGCGTGGATATCGGTTTCCACTCGGAATACGTGTCTCACTACGATGGGAACGCGCCCGGCCACCCCGCGGGCGTTTCGAAGTCCGTCGAAAGGAATCCCGTGCTGCGCACCCACTTGGCTGGTTCGCTGCGAAGCGAGCACGCTGGTCAGTCCGTCACCCTCACCGGATGGGTGGCGCGGCGTCGAGACCACGGTGGCGTGATCTTCATCGATCTGCGTGATGCTTCGGGCGTGTCGCAGGCTGTCTTCCGTGAAGGCGTGCCCGCTGAACAGGCTCACAAGCTGCGCAATGAGTTCTGCGTGAAGGTTACCGGCGTGGTCGAGAACCGTCCGGCGGGTAGCGAGAATCCCAATCTGCCGACGGGCGCCATCGAGGTCAATGTGACCGAGCTCGAGGTGCTCAACGAATCCGCGCCGCTGCCGTTCCAGCTCGATGACGAGCCCGGTGAAGAGGCTCGCCTCAAGTACCGGTACCTGGATCTGCGCCGCGAAGGCCCGGCCAAGGCGATTCGCCTGCGGTCCCAGGTGAGCGCTGCCGCGCGCGAGGTGCTCGGCAAGCATGCCTTCGTCGAGGTCGAGACTCCGACCATGACGCGGTCCACGCCCGAGGGTGCGCGCGACTTCCTGGTGCCCGCGCGCTTGCAGCCCGGCAAGTTCTACGCGCTGCCGCAGTCGCCGCAGCTGTTCAAGCAGCTGCTCATGGTGGCGGGTATCGAGCGCTACTACCAGATCGCGCGCTGCTATCGCGATGAGGACTTCCGCGCTGATCGCCAGCCCGAGTTCACCCAGCTCGACATCGAGATGAGCTTCGTCGAGCAGGAAGACGTCATCCTGCTCGCCGAGGACATTCTCGTCGCGCTGTGGAAGCTCATCGGCCACGACATCACCACGCCGATTCCGCACATGACCTACCACGAGGCCATGCGCCGCTATGGCTCGGACAAGCCCGATCTGCGCTTCGGCGTCGAGATCACCGAGATGGCGGAGTACTTCAAGGACACGCCGTTCCGCGTGTTCCAGGCGCCCTACGTCGGCGCGGTCGTCATGCCCGGTGGTGCTTCGCAGCCCCGTCGTCAGCTCGATGCCTGGCAGGAATGGGCCAAGCAGCGCGGTGCCAAGGGCCTGGGCTACATCCTCATCCAGGAGGATGGCACCCTCGGCGGACCCGTCGCCAAGAATCTGACCGAGGCCGAGCGCGAGGGCCTGGCCAAGTTCGTCGGCGCCAATCCCGGCGACTGCGTGTTCTTCGGCGCGGGCGATGCCAAGTCCAGCCGTGCGCTGCTCGGCGCTGCTCGCGGTGAGATCGCGCGCAAGTGCGGGCTCATCGACGAGAACGAATGGGCCTTCGTCTGGATCGTGGACGCGCCCATGTTCGAGCCCGCGGCCGATGCCACCGCCAGCGGTGATGTGGCCCTGGGCCATTCGGCCTGGACCGCGGTGCACCACGCGTTCACCTCGCCCAAGCCCGAGCACCTGGCCACCTTCGACACCGATCCCGGTTCGGCGCTGGCCTACGCCTACGACATCGTCTGCAATGGCAATGAAATCGGCGGCGGTTCGATTCGTATTCACCGCAAGGACGTGCAGGAGCGGGTCTTCAAGGTGATGGGCATCAACGAGGAGGAGGCGCAGGACAAGTTCGGCTTCCTGCTCGACGCCTTCTCCTTCGGCGCTCCGCCGATGGGTGGCATCGCCTTCGGCTGGGATCGCATCACCGCGCTGCTGGCGGGGGTGGATTCCATTCGCGAGGTCATCGCCTTCCCGAAGTCCGGCGGTGGCGTGGACCCCCTGACCGATGCGCCGACTCCGATCACCCCGGTGCAGCGCCGCGATGCCGGGCTGGATGTGAAGCTCGACGCCGAGGGCAATCCGATCAAGGAGAAGTAAGCCCTCTCGACCGAAAAAACACCGGCCCGGTATCCATGGATACCGGGCCGGTGTAGTTGGTCATGGTTCGTTCACAGCGGTGCGATGAACCCGCCGGTGAGGTCGCGATAGGCGTAGGTGATCGCAATGGCGCAGACCGGGCCGGCCACCATCAGGCCGAGGCCGCAGAGCATGGCCCCGATAAAGGTGATGATCATGACAGCCAGCGCCAGCAAGATCACCTGCAACGCGTTGGCGACCACGAGCTGCGCGCTGGACTTGATGGCGGTGAGCGGGTCCTGGTCCTGATCGATGACGAAGTGCAGTGCGAACATGCACAGCACGCCGATGATGATGGCGGGGAAGACCCAGGCCATCGACGCGATGAGACAGGCGACGAACACGATCAATGCCGTGATCAGGACATTTCCGGCGTTGACGAAGCCGAAGAACGCCGGGAAATCCGGTGGGGTGCCATCGGTTTCATAGAGGCCGCCGCGCACCATGGCCGCCTGCAGCAACCAGACGACCAGGGCCGCGACCGCGCAGAGCAGCAGAACGCCCGAAAGTGACTGGACGTCAAGAATATTCACCATGAGGATGACGACCAGCCAGGCGATGAGGCCGATCAGCACCATCCCCGCCCACGGCACCGGATTGAGACGGAACCTGTCCCAGCCGTAGGCGATGGCGTGGCCCACGTTGAGCCGCTCGCGATCGTAGACCGGTGCGGCGCCGGCGGGCGGGAACTGCGCGGTATCGGTTCGCGGGGCGCCGGCCGGCGGCGGTGCGAAACCGCCCTGGGGGGCGAAACCGCCCGGCGGGGGCGGGTTTCCCTGCGGTGGGCCGCCCGCGGGCATGGCGCCCGGCTGGTACTGCTGCGGCGCACCGGGGCCGTAGCCCTGCGGAGCCCCGGGGCCGTAGCCCTGCGGCGCGCCCGACTGCGGGTGCAGGTTCGGCGGGGGTTCCACGGGCTCGCTGCCGTACTGCGCGGCGCCGGGACCACCGAATTGCGGGTAGCCGGCCGCTCCCGGCAGCTCGTGCCTGCCGTGCCCGCCCGGCGGTTCCTGCGGTGCGGAATACGGTGCGGGCTGGGGGTTTTGATGACGACCCGGGTCGGCTGCGTACTGCCCGCGGCCCTGCTGGGCGGGATTGTCGCCGTAGGGTTGGTTCGGTGCGGAGGGCGGCGTGCCGGTCATGGTCGCGAGCCTTTCACATTTCCCGGTTTACGGTGTGGCGCACAAGAGTTGAACATGAGACAACTAGACGGCCCAGGTTGTGTCAAGCAACCAGCGCCGCGTGGGCAAACCCTTCACAAAGACACGCCGGACGACGCGCGAAAGGTTGCGTAACCGCTCGCTGAAAGTGACCTGGAGCGAGTACTTTGGGTTCCGATGACCGCACTATTGGCCGAACGCGCCGCCGAAGTCGTGTACGCGGCACAACAGTTGCTCACAAAGCGAATGGGTGCTGCGGTAAAGCTGAGTGATCCAATCGAGCTCAGCGGCAGTGGTAGAACAACGGTTCTTCGCGTCCGTGTGGCGGAGAACGCGTTTTCACTTCCGCGTACCCTCATTGTGAAGCAGGTGCGGGGCACAGCCTCGCAGCGACGCACCGGCGGCATGGCCCCCGGCGTCGCCAGTATCGACTCCGCGTTCCTGCGCGAAGCCGTGTCCTATCAGTTCACGACCGCCCTGGGTAAGGAACACAGACCCGGGGCCTATCTACTCGGCTACAGCCTGCCCGACCGGTTGCTGATCCTGAGCGATCTGGGCGAGAACACCTCGCTGACGCAGGTGCTGCAGACCAACGTCGAGCCCGCCGGCCGCAATGCCCTCATGGCGTTCGCCCAGGCGCTGGGCCGGATGCACGCCGCCACCGTCGGCCGCGAGGCCGATTTCGTCGCCCTGCTGCGGCGCGTGGACGTGGTACACCGGGTCGACGGCATCGCTCAGCAGGCCGAGACCGCGGTCACCGAGGTGCCCGACATGCTGCAGCGCGAACTCGGCATCGAGGTGCCGGGGGAGATCGCCGAACGCATCGTGCGCGGCAATCGCCTCTTCTCCGCCGGCCGGCACCGCGCGTTCAGTCCGTCCGACCTGTGCCCGGACAATGTCATCCTCAACGACGAGGGTGCGCGGTTCCTGGACTACGAATGGGGCGGCTTCCGCGATGCCACCCTCGACATCGCCTACGCGCTGGTCTCGTTCCCCGGCTGCCTCTGCGATTTCGAACTCTCCCGCGAACGCGCGCGGCAGATGGTCGAAGCCTGGCGCTCGGAAGTGGTCGCGGTCTGGCCCGCGCTCGCCGACGACGACGCGCTCGCCGAACGGATCCTGGAAGCGCGCCTCATCTGGGTCTGGCTCTCCACCTACTGGTTCCTGCCCGCGGACCACACGCGAATCGCCGCCGCTCGCGAACACGGCCTGTCGATTCCGCGCTCGGCCGCCCTCATCAACCGCTGGGCCGCCCTCGCCGAGGATGCCCGCTGCACCGGTGACGACGCCCTGGGCGATTTCGCCGAACACGTCTCCGCGACCCTCGAGGAACGCTGGGAAGAGTGAGCACGGGCCGCTGAAACCGGGGCGGCCCGTCCCCACTCGCGCGGTTCGTGCGCGCCGCGCTCTGTCCGTGGGAGTTCTCGCGGGCGTATCGACGGCGGGCGGTGTCCTCAGCCCGTGATCGGTCCCGGTCGCCGTTCGATGTTGCCGCCTCCGCTGCGCACCGCGTAGGAAACGCCGTGCCGTACACCCGTATTCGGATCGCCCACGTCCAGGAGATAGAACCAGTCCATCTGGGCCTGCTCGGCGGTCACCGACAGCACCCCGTACCCGTGTGAATCCAGTTCCACGTAGCGCAGATGCGGATTGATGGCGCCGATGGCGGTTTCCAGCGGCACGCTCACCGTGCGCGCGGGCATCTGCAGGATCTCCCCGACGCTGCCGGTGGTGACCGAGGGGACCACGAATTCGGTCCCCGCGCGCGGGCCCGCCGGGTACGCCGTGACGTTCACCGGGAGATCGGACGCCCACGAGGTGTGGATGTCCCCGGTCAGGAAGACGACGTCCGAACAATCCCGGGAGGCGATGGCGTCGAAGAGCTTTCGGCGGTCGGCCGCGTAACCGTCCCACTGATCCGCGTTCACCGGGATGCCGGCCTGCGGGACGCCGATCACGCTGTTCAGGGCCGCGGCGGTGGCCGCGTCCATGGGTGGCAGCAGCAGCGGGGCGATCATGACCGGATTGCCGACCAGCTTCCAGCGCACCGGGGCCGAGACGAGACCGCCGGTGAGCCAGTCCATTTGCGCCTGGCCGGTGATGGAGCGGGCGGGGTCGTCGACCTGCCGCCAGCCCGCGACGGCGGGCAGCTGCTGATCACGGTAGGTGCGCAGATCCAGCATCGAGAGTTCGGCCAGATCGCCGAAGCGCAGGCGGCGGTAGAGCCGGGCGTCCGGACCGTGGGCGCGCACCGGCATCCATTCCAGGTACGCCTGGAGCGCGGCCGCCCGGCGGGTGCGCCAATCGCCCTCGCCGGGTTGATGATTCTCCGCGCCGCCGGACCAGGCGTCGTTGGCGGACTCGTGATCGTCCCAGGTGCAGATGAACGGGACGCGGGCGTGCAGGGCCGCCAGGTCGGCGTCGGTCTTGTACTGCCCGTGCCGAATTCGGTAGTCGGCGAGCGAGACGATCTCGTGTGCGGGCTCGTGCTGCCGGTTGACCTTGGGCATCAGCCCGGCATGCTTGCCCCGCGCGTACTCGTACAGGTAGTCGCCCAGGTGCACGACCGCGTCGAGGTCGTCGCGCGCCGCGAGATGCCGGTACGCGCCGAAATACCCGGACTCCCAGTTGGAACAGGACACCACGCCGAAGCGGAGACTGCCGGGGGAGTCGCCGGCCGCGGGCGCTGTCCTGGTGCGGCCGGTCACGGAGGTCTGACCGAGCGCGCTGAAGCGATAGAAATAGTCCGAGGCGGGGGACAGGCCCGCGGCGTCGATCTTGATCGTGTGGTCGGCATCCGGGCCGGTGGTGATCGAGCCGGACGCGGTGACGCCGGTGAACGCGGGATCGGCCGAGATTTCCCACCGCACCGAAACCGATTCCCCGGCACCGGAACCCGGGATCGCGGCGTCGTCGGGCGTTACCCGCGTCCACAGGATCACCCCGGTGGGCAGTGGATCCCCGGAGGCGACGCCGTGCCGGAAGACCGGCCCGGCCGCGGCAGCGCGACCCGGAGTGGCCAGCAGCGCACCGGCCGCGGTGATCGTCCCGCCCTTGAGGACGGTGCGGCGATCGAGGGCGGCGAGAGGTGCGATCTTGGTGCGGGCCACGACCCATGACATCGTGTGCGGCCGAACGGAATCAAGAGGAAACGCGTGAACAGCGCATGAATGGCGGACCCGGCCAATGCGGGGGCACGGACACCATCGCAACCCGATCCGCCCGGCTGCGCGAGAAACTCGTGAACTGTGTTGTGCCGCAACAGCACTACCGCACCCCCTTCGTTCCCTCGCATCGAGCGCAGGGAACCGGTCTCGGCGCGGTAGCGGTCGTGGTGCCGGAGCCGTGGCCCGGTGCCACCACAATGTGATGGCCCCGGGCCGCGGCGGGAGGCTCTCAGACCACCGGGGTCGCGCGGGGCTCCAGTCGCCCGCCGCGGCGAGTGCCGAAGGAAGCACCGTGGCGCACGCCGGTATTCGGGTCGGCGATGTCGGTGACGTAGAACCAATCCATCTGGGTCTGGTCGGCGTCGATGTGCAGGACGCCGTAGCCGTGCGAGTCGAGTTCGGTGTAGCGCAGGTGGCGATTCACGCTCACCAGGGCCGTTTCGGCGGCTACCGAGGTGGTGCGGGGCGGGGTCTTGGTGATGTCGCCGACGCTCTGGGAGGTGATGGAGGGGACCACGAATTCCACGCCGGCGGTGGGCGAGCCGGGATAGGTCGCGGCGACCAAGGGGAGGTCGGCGGCCCAGGAGGTGTGGATGTCGCCGGTCAGGAAGACCACGTCGGAGACCTGATTGTCGACGATGGTGTGCAGCAGTTTCTGGCGATCGGCGGTGTAGCCGTCCCACTGGTCCAGGTTCACCGGGATGCCCTGGTCCGGGATGCCGATTGTCTCGGTCAGCGCGGCGGTGACCGCCGGATCCAGCGGTGGCACGGTCAGCGGCGCGATCATGACCGGGTTGCCGATCACCTTCCAGGTCACCGGCGCGGAGACCAAACCGGCCGTGACCCAGTCCATTTGGTCCTTGCCGGTGATGGTGCGGTCCGGGCTGTCGACGTCGCGCCAGCCGGGACCGGCGTGCAGTTGCTCGCTGCGGTAGGTGCGCAGATCCAGCATGGACAACTCCGCCAGGGTGCCGAAGCGCAGGCGGCGGTACAGCCGCTTGTCCCCGCCGGTGCGCACCGGCATCCACTCCAGGTACGCCTGCAGCGCGGCCGCGCGCCGGTCCGCCCAGGAGCCCTGCGTGGCGGGATCGTGGTCCTCCGAGCCGTTGGACCAGGCGTTGTCGGCGGTCTCGTGGTCGTCCCAGGTGCACACGAACGGCACTCGCGCGTGCAGGTTCGACAGGTCCGGGTCGGTCTTGTACTGCGCGTGCCGAATTCGATAGTCGGCCAGCGACACGATCAGGTGCGCGGGCTCGTGCCAGCGCACCGAACCGGCGCGGCCGCCGTACTCACCGCGCGGGTATTCGTACAGGTAGTCGCCCAGGTGCACGACGACATCGAGATCCTCGCGCGCGGCCAGGTGCCGGTACGCGCCGAAGTATCCGGCCTCCCAGTTCGCGCACGACACCACACCCAGGCGCAGCCGGTCCGGGGTGGCGGATTCGGCGGGGGCGGTGCGGGTGCGGCCCACCGGCGAGGTCTGGCCCAGGGCGGTGAAGCGGTAGAAGTACTCGCGTCCGGCGTCGAGTCCGGAGACGTCGACCTTGACCGTGTGGTCGGCGCCGGCGGTAGCCGTGTGGGTGCCCGAGGCGGCGATCGATCCGAAATCGGCGTCGCCGGCAACTTCCCAGCGCACCGATACCGGGTCGCCGGAACCGGAACCCGGCAGGGCATCGTCGGAGGGGGTGACGCGAGTCCAGACGATCACCCCGCCCGGCAGTGGATCGCCCGAGGCGACGCCGTGCCGGAACACGACGTTCTCGGCCCGCGCGAGGGCGGGCGCACCGAACAGGGGCGAGGCCACCGCGGCGGCGCCGCCGGCGAGGATCGCGGCCGTTCCGCCCTTGAGCGCGGAGCGTCGATCGAAGGGCCCGGAAATGATCTCGGTGAGGCGCACGCCACAGATCGAATACGATCCGGTGCCCGCTGAGCAAATTTGGACAGATGAACAGTTAGTGACCGCGGGGTTCGGGCCGGTCGCGCGCGCCTAACGCGGAGGCTGTCGGTCCCGCTGGGTAGGGTCTGCTCGTGAGTGATGGGCTGTTCGACGCACCGGAAACGGAGGCCATGTCCGACGAATTCGTGCCGCGCGCACCGGCGGGCGGCGAGGGATTCGCGCCGCTGGCCGTCCGCATGCGGCCGCGCACGCTGGACGAAGTGGTCGGGCAGCAGCATCTGCTGGGTCCGGGATCACCGCTGCGCCGGCTCATCGAAGGGTCGGGCGCGGCCTCGGTGCTGCTCTACGGTCCGCCGGGAACGGGCAAGACCACACTCGCCTCGCTCATCTCGCAATCGACCGGCCGCCGCTTCGAGGCCCTGTCGGCGCTGTCCGCCGGGGTGAAGGAGGTGCGCGCGGTCATCGACGTCGCGCGGCGGCGGCTCACCGCGGGCGAGCAGACCGTGCTGTTCATCGACGAGGTGCACCGGTTCTCCAAGACCCAGCAGGACGCACTGCTGGCCGCGGTCGAGAATCGGATCGTGCTGCTGGTCGCGGCGACCACGGAGAATCCCTCCTTCTCGGTCGTCTCGCCGTTGCTCTCGCGGTCGCTGGTCCTGCAACTGCAATCTTTGTCCGAGAACGACATTCGCACCGTGCTGCAGCGCGCGATCGAGGATCCGCGCGGGCTGGCGGGGGAGTACACCGTCACCGCCGAGGCGCTGGACCACATCGTCCGCATCGCCGGTGGTGACGCGCGCCGCTCGCTGACCGCGCTGGAGGCCTCCGCCGAATCCTCCCTGGACGGGAATGTCGGGGTGGAACTGGTCGAGGCCAGCGTGGACAAGGCCGCGGTGCGCTACGACCGCGCGGGCGATCAGCACTACGACGTCATCAGCGCGTTCATCAAATCGCTGCGCGGATCCGATGTCGACGCCGCGCTGCACTATCTGGCGCGCATGATCAGCGCGGGCGAGGATCCGCGATTCATCGCGCGCCGCTTGATGATTCAGGCCAGCGAGGAGGTCGGCATGGCCGACCCCATGGCGCTGCAGACCGCCGCCGCTGCCGCGCAGGTCGTCCAGTTGGTCGGCATGCCCGAAGCACAATTGGCGTTGGCGCAGGCCACTATTCACATTGCGACGGCACCCAAATCGGGTGCCGTCGTCAAGGGGATCGGCGCCGCGCTCGCGGATGTGCGCGCGGGCAAAGCGGGTGCGGTGCCACCGCATCTGCGCGATGGGCACTACAAAGGCGCGGCCGCACTGGGCAATGCGCAGAATTACCGCTATCCGCACGATCACCCGGATGGTGTTCTGGCACAACAGTATCCGCCGGACGAATTGGTCGGAACGGATTATTACCATCCAACGGACCACGGCTACGAACGCGAAGTCGGACCGCGCGTGACCAAGCTCCGCCGGATCGTGCGCGGCAGGTAACCGCACTTCAAGCGTGTCGTTCGGCGAGTCGGGGTGCGGCCGTGGCGATCCCGGTCGAATGCGCCGCGAGCGGGTATAACGTCCGTCGCATGACTGCCATAGCGGATCGGCCACAGATGCTCATCGAAGATTTCGAGGCCCTCGCGAACGATGCGCGCGAGGGGGTCAGGCTGGAATTCATCAACGGAAAGCTGGGGGCGAAGCCGTTGCCGGACGGGGATCACGACGAGATCTTCCAATGGTTGCTCGAGCAGGTGCTCGCGCAACTTCCCGGCGTACGGCTCTACCCGGAGATCGGCTTGCTCGTCGACGCGTACGGCGGCGGCCGCGCGCGCACCGACGCGGTGGTCGCGGCCCGGCGGGCATTCGCCGGACAGGGGAGATGGAAGACCCCCGAAGCGGTCCTCATGGTCGTGGAGGTGACCCGCTTCGACTCCGATTCCGATCGGCGCGACCGCGAGGAGAAGCCGCGCGCCTACGCCGAGACCGGCATTCCGGTCTACCTGCTCATCGACCGGGAGAGTCAGGAGCTCATCGTCTACAGCCGCCCGCGCGGCAGCGTGTACTCCTCGTGTGTGCGTCTGCCCATCGGGGAGCCGTTCGAACTCCCCGATCCGGTGGAGATCACCCTCAACACCGAGCCGCTGCGCGACCTCGTGCACTGACCGGCCACGCCGGAACGAACCCCGGGCATCGGGGCCCGGAAGGCGGTGCCGCCCACCGGGCCCCGAGTGGGTTCAGCCCAGGATCAGATCCTCCCGATACACCCCGTTGTCGCGGGCGATCGCCTCGATCTCCTTCGGCGTGCCCGCCATGATCGTGCGCACGTGGGCGGTGACCAGCTCCACCGGCCAGTCCCACCAGGCCGCGCGCCGCAGCCGGGCCACGTCCGCGTCGTCGAAGCGCTGCTTGACCGGCTTCGCCGGATTGCCGCCGACGATCGTGTACGGCGGCACGTCGGCCGTCACCACCGCACCCGTGGCGATGATCGCGCCGTCACCGATGCGCACGCCCGGCATGATCAGCGAGTTGAACCCGAACCACACGTCGTTGCCGACCACGGTGTCGCCGCGGCTCGGAATCGAGGTGAGGATGTCCATGGTGTCCGCGGCCCAGGTGCCGCCGAAGATGGTGAACGGGAAGGTCGACACCCCGGCCGTGGGGTGATTGGCCCCGGCCATGATGAACCGCGTGCCGCTGGCCAGCGCGCAGTACCTGCCGATGATCAGCTTCTCGGGCCCGAAGGCGTAGAGCACGTTGTTGCGCTCGAACTCGGTCGCGGCATCGGGATCGTCGAAGTAGGTGTAGTCGCCCACCTCTATATTGGCCGCCTCGATGAACGGCTTCAGGAAGATCGTGCGATCGGTGTGCGGGAGCGGATAACGGACGTCGGGATCGGGAATCTCTGGCACCTCCGTGATGCTAGCCACCCCGCCGGAGTCGGGGAAAACCCGCTGGACCGGGACCGGTAGGCTGGATAGCTGTGCAGACCCACGAGATTCGCCGACGCTTCCTGGAGCATTTCGTCCGTGCCGGACACACCGAGGTGCCCAGCGCCTCGCTGATCCTGGCCGACCCCAACCTGCTGTTCGTCAACGCGGGCATGGTCCAGTTCGTGCCGTATTTCCTGGGGCAGCAGACGCCGCCGTTCGACACCGCGACCAGCGTGCAGAAGTGCGTGCGCACCGGCGACATCGAGAATGTCGGCATCACCACCCGCCACAACACCTTCTTCCAGATGGCCGGCAACTTCAGCTTCGGCGACTACTTCAAGCAGGGCGCGATCGAGTTCGCGTGGTCGCTGCTGACCAAGAGCGTCGAGGACGGCGGCTACGGCTTCGATCCCGAGCGCCTGTGGGTCACGGTCTACCTCGACGACGACGAGGCCGAGCAGATCTGGCTGAAGCTGGGCGTGCCGTCCGAGCGCATCCAGCGCCGCGGCATGGCCGACAACTACTGGTCCATGGGCATTCCCGGCCCGTGCGGTCCGTGCTCGGAGATCTACTACGACCGCGGACCCGAATACGGCATCGAGGGCGGCCCCGAGGCCGACGAGGATCGGTACATCGAGATCTGGAACCTCGTGTTCATGCAGAACGAGCGCGGCGCCGGCCGCGGCAAGGACGACTTCGAGATCCTGGGCCCGCTGCCCAAGAAGAACATCGACACCGGCATGGGCGTCGAGCGCGTCGCGTTCCTGCTGCAGGGCGTCGACAACGTCTACGAGACCGACCTGCTGCGCCCCATCATCGACAAGGCCGAGGAACTGACCGGCCGCAGCTACGGCGTCGAGCACGCCGACGACGTGCGCTTCCGCGTCATCGCTGACCACGCCCGCACCGGCGCGATGCTCATCGCCGACGGCGTGAACCCGGGCAACGACGGCCGCGGCTACGTGCTGCGCCGCCTGCTGCGCCGCATCGTGCGCTCGGCGCGCCTGCTCGGGGCGGAGAAGCCGGTCATGGGCGAGTTCATGAAGATCGTCAGCGATCTCATGGCCCCCTCCTACCCGGAACTGGCCACCGACTACAAGCGCATCGAAACCGTCGCCGTCGGTGAGGAATCCGCGTTCCTGCGCACGCTTAGCACCGGCTCCAAGCTGTTCGACGACGCCGTCACCGAGGTGAAGGCCCAGGGCGGCAAGCGGATCAGCGGCACCGAGGCGTTCACGCTGCACGACACCTACGGCTTCCCGATCGATCTGACCCTCGAGATGGCCGCCGAGGCCGGCCTCGAGGTCGACGAGACCGGGTTCCGCTCGCTCATGGCCGAGCAGCGAGCGCGCGCCAAGGAGGACGCCTACTCGCGCAAGCAGGGCCACGCCGATCTCACGGTCTACAAGGAATTCGTCGACCGCGGCGCCACCGAGTTCACCGGTTTCGACGAATTGGCCACCGAGGCAACGGTGCTCGCCATCATCAAGGATGGCGTGCGGGTGCCGGTGGCCGAGGTCGGCCAGGACGTGGAGATCATCCTCAACCGCTCGCCGCTGTACGCGGAGTCCGGCGGTCAGATCGCCGACCGCGGTTCCATCGTCTCCTCGCACGGGCTGAAGGTCCGCGTCAACGACGTGCAGAAGATCGCCAAGAAGGTGTGGACCCACAAGTCCACCATCGAGGCCGGCCAGCTCACCGAGGGCGACACCGTGCTCGCGCAGGTCGATCCCGCGTGGCGGCGCGGCGCGACCCAGGGCCACACCGGCACCCACATGGTGCACGCCGCGCTGCGACAGGTGCTGGGCCCCAACGCCGTCCAGGCCGGCTCGCTCAACAAGCCGGGCTACCTGCGCTTCGACTTCAACTGGCAGGGCGCGCTGAGCGAGCAGCAGAAGGCCGACATCGAGGCCATCTCCAACGATGCGGTCGGGGACGACTTCACCGTGAACACGTTCGTCACCGATCTGCCCAGCGCCAAGAAGATGGGCGCGATGGCGCTGTTCGGCGAGAACTACGGCGACGAGGTCCGCGTGGTGGAGATCGGCGGACCGTTCTCCATGGAACTGTGCGGCGGCACGCACGTGCAGCACTCCTCGCAGATCGGCCCGATCACCCTGCTCGGTGAATCGTCGGTCGGCTCGGGCGTGCGCCGCGTCGAGGCGTTCGTCGGTCTGGACTCGTACCGGTACCTCGCCAAGGAGCGGGCGCTGCTGGCCGGTCTGGCCTCCTCGCTCAAGGTGCCCTCGGACGAGGTGCCCGGTCGCGTGGAGCAGCTCGTCGAGCGGCTCAAGGTTGCCGAGAAAGAACTCGAGCGCACCAAGATGGCCGCGGTGCTGTCCTCGGCGGGCACCTTCGCCGAGCAGGCCCAGCGCGTGGGCAAGGTGCTGCTCGTCGCGACCGCCGCCCCGGAGGGCGTGGGCGCGGCCGATATTCGCACCCTCGCGCAGGACATCAAGGGCCGGTTGGGCTCCGAGCCCGCCATCGTGGTGCTGCTCGGCAATGACGGCGGCAAGGTCCCGTTCGTCGTCGCGGTCACCAAGGCCGCCCAGGATCTGGGGGTCAAGGCCGGGGATCTGGTCGCCAGTTTCGGGCCGAGCATCGCGGGCCGCGGTGGCGGCAAGCCGGAGATGGCCCAGGGCGCGGGGTCCGATCCGTCCGGTATCGAGGCTGGTCTGACGGCTGTGCGGGCGCGGGTGGCCGAGCTCGCCGGCTGATGTCCACGAGTTCGGAATTCTCCGATTCCCGAACACCGGCGGCCACGGGGTCGGCGCGCTACAGCGCCGACCGTCCGGACCCCGGCACGGATCCCGGACGGGGTCGCCGCATCGGCATCGACGTGGGCACGGTCCGCGTCGGCGTCGCCTCGAGCGACCCGGACGGTGTCCTGGCCACGCCGGTGGAAACCGTTCCCAAAGCCAAGAAGGTCGCCCCGGGCGCCCTGGCTCCCGACCTCGCGCGGATTGCCGAGATTGTGCGGGAGTACGAGGCCGTGGAAGTAATCGTCGGCCTGCCGCGCACCTTACGCGGTGAGAGCGGCTCGTCCGCTAAGCTGGCGGCCACCTTCGCGGGGCGTTTGCGGACTTTGATCGCACCGGTGCCGGTGCGGCTTTCCGACGAACGTTTGACTACGGTGTCTGCTGCACGCGCGTTGCGGGACAGTGGAGTTCGCGCGCGCGGGCAGCGGCAGGTCATCGATCAGGCGGCCGCCGTGTCGATCCTGCAAGGATGGTTGGACGAACGGAGTGCGCTATTGAAGCCGCGCGGTGATGGTGATACCGCATGACCGACCGCTGGACCCGGGCCGAGGAACTCTACCGGCAGAACGCTGAACGTCGTTACCGCAGAGACGACCTGGACTGGCCGGACGCGGACGACGACGAGGACGACACCACCGTCATCCCCCGGTACGAGGACGAAGACGAGTACGACGACGAGCCGTACCTCGAGCCCGAGCCGCCCCGTCGTGCCGCGCCGCAGCGCGCCGACCGCGGTCGCCGCGCGCCCTCCGACGGTGCGAAGTCTCGGTCGGGCGGCCGGGGCGGTGGGCGTCCCAAGCGTTCGCGCGTGGCCTCGCGCAAGGCCGCCGAGCGCAAGCGCCGCCGTCGCAACATGGTCGTCATCGCGTCGGTGTTCGTCGTGCTGTTCGTGGGCGCGGTGGGCTTCGCGGCGTGGAAGTTCATGAACCGCTACACCCCGGCCGAGGACTTCGCCGCGGGTGAGTCCGGCGCGCTGGTCGTGGTGCAGGTCAAGTCCGGCGACACCGCGACCCAGATCGCCGATTCGATGTACGACAAGGGTGTGGTCGCCAGCAGTGCCGCCTTCTACGAGGCGGCGGTGCGCAATTCGGAGATGAACTCGATTCAGCCCGGCTACTACTCGATCCCGAGTCACAGCAAGGCGTCCGAAGCGGTCACCGCGCTGGTCGGATCCACCTCGCGGGTCGGCAACGTGGTCATCTCCGAGGGCAGGCAGCTGCACGACTCGAGTGATGTCAACACCGGTGCGCCCAAGGAGGGCATCTACCGCAAGATCGCCGCGGCCAGCTGTGTCGGTTCGGGCACCGCGAGCAAGTGCCTCACCTACGAGCAGCTCGAGGCGGCCGGAACCAATACCGATCCGGTGGCGCTCGGTGTGCCGGCCTGGGCGCTGGAGCGCGTGCGGCAGGTGCCCGATCGCACCCGTCAGCTCGAGGGCCTGATCTCGGCGGGCACCTTGGACTTCGATCCCAGCGCCACCCCCGAGGGCGTGCTGCGGCAGCTGGTCTCCGAAAGCGCGCAGCGGTACGAGTCGACCGGACTGCTGCAGGCCGGGGGCAAGCTGAGCCCGTACGACATGCTCGTGGCCGCGTCCCTGGTGGAGCGTGAGGCGTTGCCGCCGGACATGTCCAAGGTGGCCCGGGTGATCGTCAACCGGCTCGCGGTCGATCAGCCGTTGCAGTTCGACTCCACGGTCAACTACCGGCTCGACAAGACCGAGGTCGCCACGACCGACGCCGATCGCGCTCGCAAGACGCCGTGGAACACCTACGCCATGGCCGGGCTGCCGGCGACGCCGATCTCGTCGCCGTCCCTGGATGCCTTGCGCGCCATGGAGAATCCCGCACCGGGTACGTGGCTGTACTTCGTGACGATCGACAAGCAGGGCACCACCCTGTTCACCGAGAGCTACAGCGAGCATCTGCGCAACATCGAAAAGGCACAGCAGAGTGGAATTCTCGACAGTGGGCGGTGAGGTTCGCAAGGCCGCCGTACTGGGCAGTCCCATCGCGCATTCGCGGTCGCCGCAGTTGCATCTGGCGGCGTACCGCGCGCTCGGGCTGAACTGGACCTATGAGCGGGTCGAGTGCACGGGCGAGCAGCTGCCCGGTTTCGTCGACGGCCTCGGCCCGGAATGGGTCGGGCTGTCGGTGACCATGCCGGGCAAGGTCGCCGCGCTCGCGTACGCCGCCGAGCGCACCGAGCGCGCGGAACTGGTGGGCTCGGCGAATACGCTCCTGCGCACCGAGACCGGCTGGCGCGCGGACTGCACCGACGTGGACGGCGTGCGCGGCGCGCTGCAGGGCGCTGGAGTCGAGGAGATCGCCCGCGCGGTCGTGCTCGGCGCGGGCGGCACCGCGCGACCGGCGCTGCTGGCCCTGGCCGAACTGGGCGCGCACACAGTCACCATCGTCGCGCGCGACAAGGGCCGCGCGGCCGACACCCTCGAACTGGCCGAGCGCCTGGGGATGTCGGCCGAGATCATCGACTTCGACGCGGACGCACTGGGTTTCGTGTGCGCCGAGGTCGATGCCGTGGTCAGCACGGTCCCGGCCACCGGTGCGGCGGGCGTGGCGGACGCGGTGGCCCAGGCGCCCGTGGTGCTGGACGCCATCTACAACCCGTGGCCGACCCCGCTCGCGGAGGCGGTGCAGCGGGCCGGTAACACCGTGGTCAGCGGGCTGGAGATGCTGCTGAACCAGGCGTACGGGCAGGTCGAGCAGTTCACCGGCAAGCCCGCCCCGCGTGCGGAAATGGCTGCCGCGCTACAGGAGTGAGCGGCGGGCAGGGTTGCGCACCTGCCGCGCTACTACACCTGCTGCGCTCGGTGGAACGCTGAAAGGCACGACGGCGTCGCGTGATCGCGGCGCCGTCTTTCGTATCCAGCCCTGGGCACTGCACTGCCACCGGTGCGCCGGCGAGGCCGATCACGCGGTCTCGGAGGCGGTATGTGGCGCGGACTCCGTGTGCGGTCCGTTCGGTGTGCTCGTCGCCGCGTGCGCGCGGATCTCCGGCGCCGCGTGCGGGTCCGGATCGAACGCGCGCCGGAAGGTGAAGGCGTACGGCGTCGGGCCGTGGTCGCGCAGATGCGCCAGCCGGGTCATCGCGTCCTCGATGGTCGGCAGCTGCCCGGCGGGCACCCACCACAGCACGGTGAAGACCTCGCCCAGCGAGACGAACCACTCGCGCCTGCGACGCACGTAATCCATGTGGCCGCTGCGGTACACGTAGTCGAACAGGGTCTCGCGCGACTCCCACAGGCTCATGTTCACGAGCAGGTCCGGATCGTCGTAGGGGCGCAGCGATGTCGCGTCGTTGGAGTCCTTGTCCACCAGTCGCCAGACGAATCCGGGGGAGCGTTCGGCGAGGGCGTTGATCGAATCGAGTCCGGCGTAGAACGCGGCCACGCGCGGATCACCCTGCGGGGCGACCATGCGGCCGATGTTGAGCTGTGCGAGGTGCATGTCCGGACTATAACTAATCATCGCTTGTTTTAGAGAACGATACGCAACACCGGCCCGGTGCCGCGTCCATCCGCGCGGTCCAGCCCGCTTCGGCGGCGACGGGTCCGAGCAGGGCCAGGTTCATGCCGCAGACCAGAGGTGGGAAGTCCACGGCCAGGCGGTGGAAGGGGCAGTTGCGCAGCCGGATTCGCGCGTCGTCCAGGTAGGGCTCGTAGCCGCGTTCGCGCAGCACGTCGAACAGTTCACGACCGTCCAGGCGCGGGCCGTGTGCGGCGGCGGCCGCCTCGATGGCCGTGTCGAGTCCCGAATGTTCGGCGACCTCGGCGAGAATCGTTGCGACGGTGCGATAGTCGCGTTCGGGGAGCAGGACGGCGAATTCGGCGTCGGCGCGCCGGTAGAACTTGGCGGGCCGGCCCGACCCCGGCCCGGTCCTGCCGTCGGGGCGGCGGAACACCGCGTCCAGCAGTCCGGCCTCGGCGAGCTTGTCGAGATGGAAGGCGGCGAGCGGGCGCTTGATCTCCACCGCCGCGGCGGCCTCGTCCCGGCTCACGTCGTGATCGGCGGCCGCGACGTGGTCGTACAGGCGCCGGCGAATCGGGTCCTGCAGCAGGGCGACGGCTTCGATGCTCACCCAGTCTTTGTAGCAGCGTGCGCGGCCATCGGGCCCGGTCGCGGGCGCCCCGCGCGTCCGATCCCGGCGAAACCGGCTAAAGTTCTGGAACGAGTTTCAATTCCGTGGACCGGTTCGCAGGTTAAGGTGATCATCATGAATGCGTGGGTGTTGCGCGCCGTGGCTTTGGGAGCGCTGACCGTAGTGCTCCGGACCGTGCTCGGCCTGGCGATGATTTACTGGCCGACCAATGGCGCCTGGATGCGGATCTTGTGCCTGGTCGTGCTGCTCGCCGCCGTCGTGGGCTGGGGTGTGCTGGACGGCCGCGCCGACCGCCGCGCCAACCCCGATCCCGAGCGCGGCGCCGACCTCACCATGCGCTGGCTCAAGGCCGGCGTCGTCGGTGGCATCGGCAGCGGCGTGGTCTCCTGGATCCTCGACTTCGCGCCCAAGTTCGATCTGGGCGACAACGGGCTGCTCTTCGAGGTCAGCTCGGGCGCGTCCTTCATCATCCTGATGATCTTCGTGCCGGGCATGATCGGCGTGACCATCGGCCGCTACCTGGCCGGCCGCGAGTCCAGGGGCAACACCAATGCCTCCGCCGACACGGTCGTGCTGAACAAGGAATCGGCCTCGGTCTGAGACTCCGGCTTCGATCGGAACGCCACGGTGGGACGCCCGCCGTGGCGTTCGGCGTTTCCGGGAGTCGTGCGCGCCGGTATCCTCGGCGCGGACAGCGATCGAAAGGGGCCGGGGGACAGTGGGTGTGGCGATGAACGAGGCGTTCGAACGGGCCGACGCGCTCGAGCGGCAGGGTGACACGGCCGCGGCCGTGCGGCTGTTCGAGGAGCTCGCGGCGAGCGAGTACGGACCGGCGCTGTCCCGGCTCGGACTGATCGCGGTCGAGCGCGGCGACGAGGCGGGCGCCGAGGGGTGGTGGGAGCGGGCCGCGGCGGCCGGCCACGCGGCGGCGATGTTCAATCTCGGGTTGCTCGCGGACAATCAGGCCCGGCCCGCGGACAGCGAGCGCTGGTTTCGCGCGGGTGCGGCGGCCGGTGACACCGACGCGGCGTTCAACCTCGCGCATCTGCTGGAGCAGCGCGGGGATACGCGCGAGGCCATCGAGTTCTACCGCGTGTCGGCCGCGGCGGGCGATGTGAAGGCCATGTACAACGTCGGCAGTCTGCTGTTCGTGGATCGCGGCAAGTTCGACTACGGGGACGAGTACCGGACGTGGTGGCAGCGCGGCGCGGACGCCGGGGAGATGCACAGCGCGTACAGCCTCGCCGTCGCGTACGAGGTGCTCGATCCCGAGGCGGCGGTGGAATTGTTCCGAGCGGCGATCGCGGCGGGGCATCCGAAGGCGGAGGGTCGGCTGGCCGCGTTCACGAACGGGTGCTGGTCCGACGGGCGGCCGCATATTCGCGGATTGTTCTGAGGGCTCGCTCGCTTATTCTGGCGACTGATCGGCAATCGACGCCGGGGGATGCGTCTCCCTGCGGCCGGGATGTGTCAGTGGTCATGTGCGCGGGGCCACCGCATTGATAACGATCGGCTCTACTCCTCATTGCTAATCGATAGCTTCGCGGGGAAGCGGAGATAACAGCGCGAGGAGTATTGCCCGCTGGGGTGCTGTTTCTGGCGCGTATGCGGCCCGTTTCGCAGGGTGGAGATGAGTCTGCTCAGCGAGTTAGGGTCCGATCCCATGGCTGCCGAAACGTCGAACGTACGCGTCGAGAGTGAATTCGCGCCGTTGCGCACCGTGGTCGTCTCGCGAAGTGAATTCCGAGCTCCGGACAGTGCGGCAATCCTCGGGCATTCGATGCCGGTGGAGGCCGGAGCCGTCGAGATCCTGGATGCGGTCTGGGGTCGGGACTTCGGTGCGGTCTACCCCGAGAAGCAGATCCGGTGGGAGGCCGAGCGCGATGAACTCGCGGTCGTGCTGGAACGGCACGGGGTGGAGGTGCTGCGGCCGCGAATGTTCACCGATGACGAGAAGGCGGCCGCGGGGCAGACGGGGTACGCGAACTTCTTCGTCCGTGATCCCTGGTTCACCGTGGCCGACCACGTCATCGAAGGGGTGCTGCAATTCCCGCACCGGCGCATGGAGGTGCTGCCGAGCCGGGATCTGCTGCTCGAGCGGGTGCTGCCGTCCGCCGCGGCATACGTGTCGCTGTTGCAGCCCGGCAAAGCGCCCCTGGGCCACCCGGGACCGGGCCCGTTCCTCGAGGGCGGCGACGTGCTGGTGCTGGGCGAGTATGTCCTGGTGGGTCATTCGGGCATGGCCACCGACGAACTCGGCGGCCGCTGGCTCGCGAAATACCTGGAACCCTTCGGGCTGACCGTGATTCCGGTCCGTCTCCCACCGCACGTGCTGCACCTGGACTGCGCGCTCGGCCTGGTCCGCGACGGCCTGCTGATCGCCTGCCCCGACCGGCTCCCCGGCGGGCTGCCCGCACCCCTGCGCGGCTGGGAAGTGATCGAGGTCAGCGAGGAGGAGGCCGCGGCCATGGCCACCAACGGCCTGCCCATCGACGAGCACACCTACATCACCGATCCCGAATTCGCCCGGGTCGGAAAGGAACTGCAACACCGCGGCATCGCCGTGGAGTACATCGACTTCTCGGTGTCCCGGCTGTTCGGCGGGGCGTTCCGCTGCTCGACCCAGCCGCTGCTGCGCGCCAACTGAGCGGTGGCGCAACGACTCCGGCGGTGCGGCATTCGATCGCACGCATCGGCGGACAGTCAGCGGAAAGCGCGGCGGTAGGCGTGGGGGCTCACGCCGGTCGTGCGCTTGAAGCGTTCGCGGAAGCCCGCGGGGGAGCCGAAGCCGACCCGGTCGGCGATGAGTTCGACCGAGTCCGAGCTGGTTTCGAGGAGCTGTTGGGCGCGGCGGACGCGGGCGCGGTGGACCCATTGCAGGGGTGTGCTACCGGTCTGGTCGGTGAAGCGGCGCAGCAGGGTGCGGGCGCTGACACCGGCGTGCGCGGCGATATCGGCGAGTGTCAGCGGGCGGGAAAGGTTTTCCTGAATCCAGAGCAGGGTCGGCTCCAGGGCGGCGCCCGTCGGAATCGGCGTGTGATCGTGCGGGATGAACTGCGCCTGGCCGCCTTCGCGTTCGAGCGGCATGACCGCCTGTCGGGCGGCGTCGGCGGCCACGGCCGAACCGTGGTCGCGGCGAATCAGGTGCAGGCACATGTCGACTCCGGCGGCAGCTCCGGCGGAGGTGAGGAACTGACCGTTGTCGACGTAGAGCACGTTGGGATCGACTTCGATCGCCGGATGCCGGGCCGCGAGGAGTTCGGCCGCCATCCAGTGGGTGGTCGCGCGCAAGCCGTCGAGTAGACCGGTGGCGGCGAACGGGAAAGCGCCCGAACAGATGGAGGCGATCCGTGCGCCCCGCGCGGCGGCCGCGATGAGCGCGGCCCGGGAGTCCGGCGACAGGGGCGTGGTGGGTTGGGCGATACCCGGAATGATGACGGTGTCCGCCGCGGTCAGTGCGTCCAGGCCGCGGGGGGCGCGCAGGGTGAAGGTCCCGGTCTCGACCTCGGGCCGCTCGGCGCAGACCAGCACCCGATAGCACGGCCGGCCGCCGGGCAGGCGAGCCCGGCCGAAGGCTTCGACCGGCGTTGCCAGGTCGAAGGGGATCACGCCATCGAGCGCCAGGACCGCCACCGTGTGCACGAATCCGAACATACGGGTGGCGGCGAGAATCCAGCGAAAGCTGTCGCCAATGCCACTGGGGCGGCGGGGTCGCACGCCATAGCGTCGATGAGCGAGCGAAACGAGTTCGCGCACCGACCGCCCGGAGGCATTGATGACCGGCACTTCGCCGCAGCCCGACCGCATTCAGATCGCCATCCTGGCCTACCCGGGCATGACGGCCCTGGATTCGATCGGCCCGTACGACGTCCTGCGTGGGTTGCCGGGCGCGGAGATTCGTTTCGTCTGGCACGAGCCCGGGCCGATCACCACCGACAGCGGGGTGCTCGTGCTGGCCGCGACGCATTCGCTGGACGAGACGCCCGCGCCCGACATCGTGCTGGTGGGCGGGTCGATTCCGGCCACCATGGCCACCGCCGCCGACGAGAAGGTGCTGGCGTGGCTGCGGCGCGTGCACGAACACACCACCTGGACCCTGTCGGTATGCAGCGGATCGCTCATCCTGGCCGCCGCGGGCCTGCTGGACGGGCAGCCCGCGACATCGCACTGGGCCGCCCAGTCGCTGCTCACCGGGCTCGGCGCGAAACCGCAGCGCGACAAGCGGATCGTGCGGTCGGGCAAGATCGTGACCGCCGCCGGCGTCTCGGCCGGGATCGATCTCGGACTGTGGCTGATCGGCGAGATGGCCGGGCCCGATCGTGCCCGGGCGGTGCAGTTGGCGATCGAGTACGACCCGCAGCCGCCGTACGACAGCGGCCACCCGAGCAAGGCGACGGCGCAGACGAAGCAGGCCGCCGCGCGCCTGACGAAGGATCTGGCCACGTCCCGCGAGCTCGGGGGAGAGTTTCTGAACGGGTCGAAAGTGCTGTGGTCCAGTGCGATTCGACGAGCTCGGGCCCGGTTCGCGCGCGTCTGAGGAGCGTCCGTTCCCGGTTCGAGCCGGGTGGTTCTCTCCGGGTTCGAGCCGTGCCGGTGCGGGTGCGCGCCAGGTCGGGACGGTGGTGCAACCGCCTGCGCCCCACCGCGATCGATGCGCGGTGGGGCGTACGATCACCGGCCGGTCCGGCGGGTGATCGGCTCGGCGGTGATCAGGAGAAGTCGGCGAGGTGGTCGGTGACCCATTCGGCGTAGCCGCGCGGGGCGTGGCCGGTCAGATCCTCGACCACGGAATTGACCTGGGCCGGCTTGCCGACGGTCGCCGCCATCAGGTCGAACAGCGCGTTGATGAACGCCGGATCCATGAAGTTCGCCATCTGCGCCCGCACCGGGGCGTCGTCCAGCTCCTCGAAGACCAGCGGACGGCCCAGTGCCGCACCGAGAATCGCGACCTGGTCGACCTGGGTGAGCGAAGCCGGGCCGGTGAGGTCGTAGACCTTGCCGGCGTGTCCGCCCGGAAGCACCGCCGCGGCCACCTCGGCCACGTCGTTCTCGTGCACGACCGACGCGGACGCCTGCCCGTAGGCCGCCCGGATCACGTCGCCGCCCGCCAGCTGCATGGCGAAGGTCAGCGAGTTGATGGCCGGGAACAGCAGGCGCAGGAACGTCCACTCGATGCCCGACTCCTCGATAGCGAGTTCCACGTCGCGGTGGTACTGCGCGATCACGTCGGGCTGGGTCGCGCTGCCGTCGACCACCGCGCCCGAGGACAGGAACACGATGCGCCGCACGCCCGTTCGCCGCGCCGCGGCCACCAGCGGTGCGACGTCCATCTGATACGGCAGCACCAGGAAGATCGCCTCCACGCCCGAAAGCGCCTGCACCAGCGACTCTTCCGAGGTGAGGTCGCCCACCGCGACCTCCGCGCCCGCGGGCAGCCCGGCCGATTCCGGGCGACGGGTGAGCGCGCGCACCGGCTGTCCCGCGGCCAGCAGGGCGTCCACGGCCTGACGGCCGAAGTGAGCGGTGGCGCCGACAACGAAGAACATGAGATTTCCCTTCATGCGCGGCGGTCGTTCCGCCCGCGCTCCATGACTGTAACAGAACGGAATGATCTATTCCACTTGAATTCTGAATCCGAGCTGTACCAGCGCGAACGCGCGGTACGCGGCCCAGCGGCTACGCGGCCCGCGTTCCGTATCCGCGCGGCGGCGTCGAAATGCGAGAGGTGCAGGGTCTGTTGCAGGAACACGATCGGACCGCAGCAATGCATCATGATTGCGCTGGGCTTCGCTGCGGTGATCGCGCTTGGCGGCGGCTCGCGGTACCGCGCGAGCGGCGACGGTCGCAGCATCGGCGTCACTGTCGTCGGCGTCTGTGCCACAGAGGCGAGCCGCTGCCCGCGTGAGAGATGCAGCGGGCGACCGTTCGCATCAACCACCAGCACGTACGGAGTAGACCCTTCGGCCAGTTTCGGGGCTTCGGTGATCGAGAGCATCCCGCCGGTGGCCGTGGTGGCGATCCCGGCGGCTACGCGGTGCGGCGGCTGCGCGGTGCGGCGATCGTGCGACCTGGCGACCGTGCGGTTCCGGTTGTGTAGCGGTACGCGAACGCCCGCGACCACAGTGGTCGCGGG